>DASUTC010000296.1 GCA_036374795.1 Herpetosiphonaceae bacterium | reverse complement strand
CGCGGTGGTGACGACCTCGGCCTGGCCGGTGACGCTGGGCGCGGTATAGCCGACTTTACGCCCGCCGTCGTTGTTGATGGCCGAGCCTTTGATCACCGCATGGATCGTATCGCCGTCCGCCAGCGCATCGTCGAGCCGCTTAAGGAGTACGATAGCAACGCCGTCGCCAAAGATCGCGCCTTCGCCGCGCGCATCGAAGGTGCGGCAGCAGCCATCGGGCGATACCTGATCGCCCTCGACGTAGAGATAGCCCGCCTTGACCGGCACGCGCACCGAGACGCCCCCGGCCAGCGCCATATCGCACTCGCCGTCGAGGAGGCTACGGCAGGCCAGGTGCGTGGCGACTAGCGAGGTCGAGCAGAAGGTCTGCACGGCAAAGCTGGGGCCGTGTAAGTTCAGCTTGTAGGCCACGTTGGTCGCCAGCGCGTCCTTGTCGTTCTCCAGCAGAATATTATCATTGAGCTCTGCGAGCAGCGCCGGATCGCCAGCCATGCGCATCATATAAAAGTTGAGGTTGGTTCCGGCGAAGACGCCGATGAGGCCCTTGTAGCGCTGGGTATCGTAGCCCGCCGTTTCCAGCGCCTCCCAGGCGCACTCGTGGAAGAGCCGCTGCTGCGGGTCCATCAGCTCGGCCTCGCGCGGCGTGTAGCCGAAGAAGGCCGCGTCGAAGTGCTCCACATCATCCAGAATCGGGCGAATTTTCACGTAATCAGGGTTTCGGAGCAGCTCGGGGTCCACGCCTGCGGCAAGCAGCTCGGCATCGCTGAAGTGAGACTTCGACTCAACGCCATCACAAATGTTATTCCAGAACTGCTCGACGGTATTCGCGCCCGGAAAGCGACCAACCATGCTAATGATCGCAATATCCTGCGAGCCGCCGGTTTCGCGCATCCGCTGGCGGCGCTGCCGAAGCTGCGTCTCCTGCCGATCGACCTGCGGCGCGTCCTGCGGCGCGAGATACTGCGCCAGCGCGCTGACCGTCGGTGCCTCGAAGAGCGCGACAGCAGGGATCTGAACCTTGAACTCCTTCTTGATCTGGGCGATCACCTGCAAGCCGTTGAGCGAGTTGCCGCCCAGGTCGAAGAAGTTATCGTGCAGCCCGACTTCTTGAATACCCAGGACATAGCGCCAGATGGCGATCAGGCGCTGCTCGTAGTCGCTGGTGCTGAGCCGCGAGCGCGTGGCGATGATCGTCGGGCTGTCGTCGGGCTGCTCGTCGATATTGCGCAGCGCGGCAAGCTGCACCCACTGGCGAATACGCGCATTCAGGTCGCCGGTTGAATTGACGATGCGGGTGTGAGATCTGGCCGCGATCACGCGCTCGAATGCCTGCGCGCCCTCGGCGGGCAGCATCTCGTACTGCACGAGCGTCGCGCCCGCTTTGCCGGAGCTTGCTTCGTCAGCGCGCCAGGCGTCCCAGTTGACGCTGACCCATTTGACCGGATGGGCCTGATTATGGCGCTGCGCGAAGCTATCCATGAAGCTGTTTGCCGCCGCGTACCCGGCAAAGCCCATGCCGCCCAGCACGGCGGAGAGCGACGAGAAGAGCAGGCAGAAGTCAAGCGGCTCATCGCCGAGTGCCGACTCAAGCGCATACAGGCCGTGCGCTTTCGGCTGGAAGTGAGCTTCGCACTGCTCCCGAACCAGCCGCTGGATCGCGCCGAAGCTGCTGGCGTCGGAGATGCCCGCCGCGTGGAGCACGCCATTGATCGCGCCGAAACGGGCATGCGTCTCAGCGATGGCCGCCTGCATCTGAGCGACATCGGCCACGTCGGCCTGAAGCACCAGCACTTCAGCGCCCAGCGCTTCGAGATCTTGCACGCTGCGAATACGAGCGCTGATGCGGTCATCGGCGGGATGACTTGCCAGCCAATCGGCCCAGCTATCGCGCGGGGGTAGTCCCGACCTCGAAAGCAGCACCAGGCGGGCCTGCACACTGCGCGCGAGGTGTTCGGCCAGCACAAGGCTGACGCCGCCCATGCCGCCCGTGATCAGGTAGATGCCGCGCGGACGCAGGATCGATGCGCTGTTTTCCAGGCGCACCGATGTAAAGCGCTGGACCAGCCGCCGATCGTCTCGGTACGCCACCAGCAGATCGCCGGTCCCGGCCTGCGCTTCGCTGAGCGCCAGATCCGCGAGGGCCTGGTAGTCGCTCGTGGCGGTGATCTGGACATCCACCGTCCGGCAGGAGACGCTGACATATTCCTGGCCGATCACGGTACACAAACCGGCGAGCGAGGCATAGTCAGCATCGGGCACGTCACCCTCGGCGGCCTGCTGCATTCCGTTTGTGATCACCGCCAGATCGAGCGATTGGGTCATCAAATGTGTGTTGAGCGCCTGAACCAGGAAGAGCACGCTATAGAAGCCAAGCTCCTGCGCAGCGCGGAAACGCGCGATCCCCGCGGCGTCTGCCAGCGGCTCCAGGCTCCAAAGGTGCAGCACATGGCTGGGCAGCATGTTCGCGCCGCGCAGAGCCGCGACCAACGCCTGATAGTCTGAGGCATCGCCGGGACGCAGTTCAAACGACTCCGCGTCGACCTGGGCAAACTCAGCGCCGGGTCTGACCTGCACCACCGGTTGTCCTGCGCGGCGCAGGCGGTCGGCTGCGACCTCGCCGACGCCGTGGCTGTCGAGGAAGATCAGCCAGCGTCCATCGCTTGAGGGTGGACCAGGACGCGGGACAGACTCCCAGGCAGGCCGGTAGAACCACTCTGCAATCTCAGGATGCTTGCCGCTCGGCGCGAGCGTCACAGGCCGCACACCGCCTGGCTCGATCCAGAAGCGCCGCCGCTCGAAGGGATAGGTCGGCAGCGACAGGCGGTAGCGCGTCTCGTCGGCATAGAAGCCCGGCCAGTCGATCGTCACACCGAGCTGCCAGAGCTTGCCGAGCGTCGTCAGCAGCAGCGCCTGATCGTCCTGCCGCTCGTGCGCCGCCCGCAGCGTATGCACGACCGTCGTCCGCCGCTCCCGGCTGCACGCCGGATGCTGCCGCACGAACGAGCCCAGCGCCTGCCCCGGCCCGACTTCCAGGAAGGCCAGCGTCTCGTCGCGCAGCAGCACGCCCACGCCGTCGGCGAAGCGCACGGTCTGCACCATGTGCTGCGCCCAGTAGGCCGGGTCGGTCGCCTGCTCCGGCGTGATCCAGGTGCCGGTCACGTTCGAGACGTAGGGGATACGCGGCGCGCTGAGCGTCAGGCTGCGCGCCAGGGCCGTGACCTGCGCGGCGATCGGCGCGAGCATGGTGGAGTGGAAGGCGTGGCTGGTGTCGATCGCGCGGCGGGCGATCTCGGCGGCCTCCAACCGCGCGCTGACCGCCGCGATAGCGTCGGGCGGCCCGGCGAGCACGCAGGCGGTCGGGCTGTTGACCACCGCCAGGCACACGTCGTCGCCCAGGTAGGGCTGCACCGCCGCCTCGCTGGCCGCCACCGCCAGCATCGCGCCTGCCGGAAGCTGCTGGATCAACTGCGCGCGCGTCGCCACCAGCCGCAGCGCGTCTTCCAGCGCGAGCACGCCGCTGACGCAGGCCGCGACGTACTCGCCCAGGCTGTAGCCCAGCATCGCCTGCGGCTGAATGCCCCAGGCCATGAGCAATTGCGCCAGCGCGTACTCGACCACAAACACCGCTGGCTGCGCCAGGGCCGTCTGGTGCAGCGATGAGTCGCCCGCAGATGGTCCATCGCGTCGCAGCAGAGCACGAAGATCGAGCTGACCACCCTGGGACGCAGCGGGACTCGTCCCATCCGATGGATAGAGCGCGGCGGCAAGATCCTGATGCGATTGACGCTGCATCAGGGCGCAGCAGCGATCGACCGTCTCACGGAAGATCGGCTCGTGCTCGTACAGGTCGCGCGCCATGCCGACGTAGTGATCGCCGACGCCGGGGAACAGGAAGGCCAGCGGACGATCGCGATAGACCTGATGCGTGACGCCCAACTGCGCCGCGTCCTGCCGGAGCACCTGGACGGCCTCATCCCGATTCCCACAGACGATCGCGCGGCGATAGTTGAACGCGCTGCGTCCAACCTGAAGAGTATAGGCGACATCGGCAAGGTTCGCGTCGGGATGCTCGTCCAAAAACTGCGCCAGATTCGCCGTCATCGTATCGAGCGCGGTTTCGGTTTTGGCCGAGAGCAGCAGCGTATGGTAGCGGCGCGATTGGCTGGATGCTGCCTGCGCGGGCGCTTCTTCCAGCACGACATGCGCATTGCTACCGCCCACTCCGAACGAGCTCACGCCTGCGCGGCGGGGCGTGCTCTTGTTGGGCCATTCGCGCAGCTCGGTGTTGACGTAGAGCGGGCTTGAGGCCAGATCGATGTCAGGACTTGATTGCTCGAAGTTCAGGCTTGGCGGCAGGAGGCGATTCTTCAGTGCCAGCGACGCCTTGATCAGCCCGGTGACACCGGAGGCGCGGTCAAGATGGCCGATATTGGGCTTGACCGAGCCAATGCCGCAGAATCCGGATCTATCGGTGTGCTTGCGCAGCGCCCGAATCGTTGCCGCCAGCTCGATCGCGTCGCCAAGCGATGTGCCGGTTCCATGGGCCTCGATATAGTCAATACTTTCCGCCTCGACACCGGCGTTGGCGAGGGCTTCGGTAATCACGGCGCTCTGGCCTTCCAGTCCGGGCGCGGTGTAACCGGCGCGCAGCGTGCCGTCGTTATTGATCGCCGAGCCGCGAATAGCAGCGTAGATATGATCGCCGTCGGCCAGCGCATCTTCAAGCCGCTTCAGGATCACCACGCCGACGCCGTTGCCCATCACGCTGCCCTGACCCCGCCGATCGAAGCTGCGGCACTCGCCGTCCGGCGAGACGATGCCGCCCTCCTGGTACAGATAGCCCGTGGTATGCGGAACGCTGATCGCCACGCCGCCTGCCAGCGCCATATCACACTCATAGTTGAGCAAGCTCTGGCTGGCGAAATGCACGGCAACCAGCGAGGTCGAGCAGAAGCTCTGGACGGCAACGCTCGGCCCGCGAAAGTTGAAGCGGTACGAGACGGTAGAAGCAAGCGCATCGGCGGCGTTGAACACCTCGATCTGGAGCTGCCCAAGCAGATCGACCAGATCCGGATTCGTCAGGATGTTGTTGAGCAGGTACGACGGCCCGGCAGCGCCAGCGAAGACGCCGACCAGCGCGCTGCAACGCTCAGGGTCGTAGGCGGCATCCTCCAGGGCTTCCCAGGAGCACTCCAGAAACAAACGCTGCTGCGGGTCCATCACCTCGGCCTCACGGGGCGTGAACCCAAAAAAGGCGGCGTCGAACTGGTCCACGTTGTCAACGGTGGCGCCCGCTTTGACATAGTTGGGCTGGCGCAGCATCTCCGGATCGACACCGGCCTGGCGCAGCTCGTCGTCTGAGAAGCTTCGGATGGACTTAACGCCGTTGATCAGGTTGTGCCAGAGTCCTTGCGGATTGTGCGCGCCAGGAAAGCGGCCTGCCATCCCGATGATCGCTATTGCCGGAGAAGATGTCAGATCGTGCGATCCGGAGTGTTGCATATATCACTACTTTCTGTGCTAGTGTCGTCTCAAGGAGCCTTGTCTGAAGCGTGCGATGCTGTAGGTAAACCCGGCCTGTCACGCGCTAGGCGTGCTGGCGGCGCTGAGCCTGTCGCTCACGGCGTCGCGCTCCGCGATCGTGACGCGCTTCGAGCACGCTTTCGCTGGTCGGGCGCTGCTCAAAGTAGTGCGCCATCGCGCCAATCGAGGGCGCTTCAAACAGCACATACGACGGGATCTGATCGATATTCAGCCGTTTGCGAAGCTTTGCCAGCAGCACCATCCCAAGCAGCGAGTTACCGCCCAGGTCGAAGAAGTTGTCGTTGATGCCGATGTCGGCAATACCTAGCTGCTCACCCCACACGTCAGCGATCAGGTGTTCCAGCTCGCTGCGCGGCGCGACGTACGAGGTCGCCAGGTTCGGGCGACTATAGATCGCCTGGTCTGTGGGGCTGGTCGTCGAGAGCGCGGCAATCGATGCGTCTTTGCCAAACTGGATCATCGCATGCAGATCATCGGTCGAGACAAAGACGCTCGGCAGCCGACGCGAGAGCGCCCGCTCGAAGGCTTCGACGCCTTCGGCAAAGGTCATGCCGTACTTGCGCCGCCGCTCGCGGAAGAACTCCTGAGTAGCGGCATCGTAGCCGTCCATGGCGTCTTCCCAGGCATTCCATTGCCACTCGCCCCAGCCGATCGCGATCGTCGTGCCGTGCTTACGAAAGTTCGCCTGAGCAAAGGCATCGAGAAAAGCGTTTGCCGCGCAGTAGTCCACCTGGCCCGCGCTGCCGCCCGCGATCGACAGGATCGAAGAGCAGAGGACCATGAAGTCGAGCGGTACGTCCTGCACCGCATGAGCCAGCGCGAGCGTTCCCTGGATCTTGGGAGCAAAGACGCGCTCGACCATCTCGGAGGTTTTCAGCGCCGCCAGGCCCTTGCCAGGAACACCGGCGGCATGGATCACCCCGTGAATCGCGCCAAAGCGGGCAAGGGCCTGCCGCACCGCGTGGCTGATCTGATCGGGATTGGCAACGTCGGCCTGAAGGATCAGCACGTCGGCACCCAGGCTTTCAAGCTCCTGCACCTGCTGGACGCGCCGCCGCAGATCCGCATCGGCATGCTGGTTCTGAAGAATAGCGGGCCATTCGTGGCGCGGCGGCAGCCCTGTTCGGCCCACCAGCGCCAGCTTCGCCTTGCAACCGCGCGCGAGGTGGTCGGCCATCGCCAGCCCGATGCCGCCCAGTCCGCCGGTGATCAGGTATACCCCGCCTGCCCGCAGCGGCGACGCCGACATCGTTGCTGGCATTCGCTCGACGGTCTGAGCCCAGCGCCGATGGTCGCGCAGCGCAACCACGATCTCGGTTTCTTCGGCGGTCAGCTCGCCCACGAGATTGGCAAGCAGATCGGCAAACTCGCTATCGTCATCGGGAACGACCAGATCGATGCTGCGGCAGCGCATGGCGGGATGCTCGAACTGGATGCTCCGGCACGGCCCGATCAGCGTCGCTTTGGCTGGAACCAGCCGCTCATGCCCGGTGACGCGCTGCACATGATTAGAAACAATCGTCAGGCAACACTGGTCGAGGTCAAGATCGCTCAGGGCTTGTCCAAGATAGAGCAGCCCGTAGAAGCTCACGTCGAGCAGCGACTTCATGCTGGCCTCGACGGTGGATGAGTCAGCGGTGGTCGGCCAGGCGTACACCACATGGCGCGGGCTTTGTCCGTGGGCCTTCAACGCGCCAAGCAGGCGATCATAGTCGTCGCGGACGCCCGGATTGAGGCCATAGGCGTGATCGCCAAGCCGGGTAAAGCGCTCACTCTGTCGCACGGTGATCACGATCTGCGCCTGTGCCCGTAGCCAGCGCGTGACGGCATCGCCAACGCCACAGTCGTCGGAGAATACCAGCCAGCATCGGCCATCGCTCGCGGCAGGGAGCGGCGCGGCGATATGGGGCGAGCGCTGCTGCCAGCCTGGCAGGTAAAAGCTCTCGGCAAGCTCGTTCCGCTTCAGCAGCGCCAGATCGGCCAGCGATTGGATCGCCTGCGGCGCTGTCGGAGTGTGGCGCGTACCCGGCTCGATCCAGAAACGCTGATGCTCAAAGGGATAGGTCGGCAAGTGAATGCGGCGGCGCTGCTCGTGGGTGTAAAAGCCCGGCCAGTCGATCGTCACACCTAGCTGCCAGAGCTTACCGAGCGTCGTCAGCAGTAGCGCCTGATCGTCCTGCCGCTCGTGCGCCGCCCGCAGCGTGCTGACCACCAGGCTCATCCGCTCCCGGCTGCACGCCGGATGCTGCCGCACGAACGAGCCCAGCGCTTGCCCCGGCCCGACTTCCAGCAGCACCAGATCTGACCGCTGCAAGAGCGCACCCACGCCGTCGGCGAAGCGCACGGTCTGCACCATGTGCTGCGCCCAGTAGGCCGGGTCGGTCGCCTGCTCCGGCGTGATCCAGGTGCCCGTCACGTTCGAGACGTAGGGGATGCGCGGCGCATGCAGCGTCAGGCTGCGGGCCAGCGTCGTGATCTGCGCGGCGATCGGCGCGAGCATGGTGGAGTGGAAGGCGTGGCTGGTGTCGATCGCGCGGCAGGCGATCTCGGCGGCCTCCAACCGCGCGCTGACCGCCGCGATAGCCGCTGGCGGCCCGGCGAGCACGCAGGCGGTCGGGCTATTGACCACCGCCAGGCAGACGCCGTCGCCCAGGTAGGGCTGCACCGCCGCCTCGCTGGCCGCCACCGCCAGCATCGCGCCTGCCGGAAGCTGCTGGATCAACTGCGCGCGCGTCGCCACCAGGCGGAGCGCATCCTCCAGCGCGAGCACGCCGCTGACGCAGGCCGCGACGTACTCGCCCAGGCTGTAGCCCAGCATCGCCTGCGGCTGGATGCCCCAGGCCATCAAGAGCTGCGCCAGCGCGTACTCGACCACAAACACCGCCGGTTGCGCCAGCGCCGTCTGGTGCAGCGGCGTACGGCCATTGGTGGCGCTGCTCGCGAACAATGCACGGGGATTGAGCAGCGGCGGTGCTTCTGCGCCAGCAGGATACAGCACCGCGCGCAGGTCGTGATCCAGATAGGCCGCCAGTACGGTGCAGCAGCGATCGACCGTCTCGCGGAAGATCGGCTCGTGCTCGTACAGGTCGCGCGCCATGCCGACGTAGTGATCGCCCACACCGGGGAGCAGGAAAGCAGCCGCATGACGGCCCTGACTCCTGAGGCTCGCGGGGCGACAGCTCGGATCGGCGGGTGTCAGCAGCGTGACGGCCTCAGCCTGATCTTGACAAACGATTGCGCGGCGGAAATCCAGAGCGCTGCGCCCGACCTGGAGCGTGTAGGCGACATCGCCGAGATGAAGATCGGGCTGATTCGACAGAAAGCGTCCCAGGTTCGCCGTCATCGTATCGAGCGCGGTTTCGGTTTTGGCCGAGAGCAGCAGCAGTTGGTAGGGCCGCGAAGGGCCAGAGGCAGGCCGCTCTGGCGCGGCCTCCAGAATGGCATGCGCATTGGTCCCCGACCAGCCGAACGAGCTAACGCCGGCGATCCGCCTGTCGCCGGTCGTCGGCCAGAGCGTTGGCTGCGTCGGCACCTCAAGCGGGTAGGCGTCCCAGGGAATGCCCGGATTCGGCACGCGCAGATTCAGGGAGGGTGGGATCAGGCTATGGTGCAGCGACAGCGCCGTTTTGATCAGGCCGCCGATCCCGGCAGCCGTCACCATATGCCCGATGCTTGTTTTTAGCGCGCCGACGCGCAGCCGCTGCTCGTGGGTCCGCCCGACGCTCAGCGCCATGCCCAGCGCCTCGATCTCGATCGGATCGCCGAGGGCCGTGCCGGAGCCGTGCGCTTCGACATACTGGACCTGCTGCGCTGTGAGCCTGGCGCTCTTGAGCGCCTGCCGCACAACTGCCTGCTGCGCGAGGCCGTTCGGCGCTGTCTGGCTGCTGCTTCGTCCATCCTCATTCACTGCCGAGCCACGAATCAGCGCAATAATCGGATCGCCGTCCTTGAGCGCATCCGAAAGGCGTTTCAGCGCGACGACACCGCAGCCCTCGCCCATCACAAAGCCATCGGCACCGGCATCGAAGGTTTTACACCGTCCGTCGCTCGCCAGCATATTCATCTTGCAAAAGCTGATAAAGGTGTCGGGCAGCAAGATCACATTGACGCCGCCAGCCAGCGCCAGGTCGCACTCGTTGCTGCGCAGGGCCTGACAGGCCAGATGCGTTGCGACCAGCGATGAGGAGCAGGCCGTGTCAATCGCCACGTTTGGACCCTGGAGATCGAGGATGTATGAGAGCCGACCGGAGGCGATGCTCGACGAGCTGCCGATGCTGAAATACGGATCGTTGCGGCAGGCGATCGCGCCCTGGCTGTGGATCTGAAGCCGGTTGTAGCCACTGTCCATAATCCCGATGTAGATTCCGGTCCGGCTACGAGCCAGGCGATCGACTGACTGCCCGGCGTGCTCCAGCGCTTCCCAGGCAACCTCAAGCAGCAGCCGCTGCTGCGGGTCCATGCGCAGCGCCTCGCCGGGCGCAATCCCGAAGAACTGGTTATCAAACCCGGCAATATCCTCAAGAAACGCGCCCCAGCGCGTGTACATCTTGTCGGGCGCGGCAGGATCGGGATCGTAATACTCGCGCCAATCCCAGCGGTCAGGTGGAATCTCGCTGATCGCCTCCTGGCCGCTCGCCAGCAGCCGCCAGAAGGCATCGGGAGTCATAGCGCCGCCCGGAAACCGGCAGCCGACACCAATGATCGCGATGGGCTCCGGTTCGGGCTGAAGTTTCGCCGCGAGCAGCGCGCGCATTTCGGGAGGAAGACCATTGATGAGCTGTTCGATTGGATGGCCCATTGATTCACCTTTACTCTTACGTGATTGCCGCAGCTTGCGGCGGGCTAGCGACCAGCCAGCCTGCTCGCTGCTGGACGACCCAGGGCGACCGCCTATACCGGCTGATCGACCATGGCGAATTTATCTAACAACTGTTGAGCCAGATTCTGGATATGTGGCTCTAAGAACAGGGTTCCATGATCGCCGGGCACGAGGCGCAGATCGATCGGCGTGCTCGTCAGCGCCGCCCAGTCCTGAGTCGGATCGCCATCCAGCTCGGCCTGTTCGGAGAGGAACAGCGAAATATGATGGTCGGACACATGCAGCGGGTAGGTTGAAAGGACGTAGCTGCTGCCGATCTTATTCACCTGGAACATCTGGAACAGCCGATAGATCTCTTGCTCGGTAGTGTCGGGTGTTACTGTGCCCGCGTGCTTGAGCTCATTGACGCAGTACGACCAGTAATCCTGCGGATCGAGGCGGTTCAGCTCCTCGTAGACCACTTCGAGATCCTTCTTCATGGTTGCCCAGCCCAGATCCTTTCTAATGAACCAGGCAATATCGCCGGTGTCAGGAGCTTCGATCCGCTCGATTTGCGGCGCGATCCGCTGACGGGCGAAGGCCAGGAGCGCCGCCTCGGATTGATCGGCCTGTAGACCGGCGGTGAGCGCAGCCGATGTGTCGAGCAGCCCAAGAAAGCCAATCTCCTCGCCTTGCTGGCGTAGCTGCTGCGCGATCTCCAGCGCGACGATGCCGCCGGAGCAGAAGCCTCCAAGGAGATACGGGCCATGCGGCTGGACCTCCCGCATCGCGGCTATACACTGCGCCGCTCCATCCTCAATAATGCGGCGGCTTGGCGCAAACTCCAGCACATGCCTCGCCAGCTCTGCGGAATCGGACATATGATTCGAGTCCAGGTGCTTCAAGAGCGGCTGCGCCACGCTTGGGAGCTGTAATCCGTAAAACGGCTGGTCGAGGCCAAAGTAGGGCACGAGATCCATGAAGCCGACCAGGACGTTCGCTGGAACGATACCGCCAAGCGGCGCGACGAAGAAGAAGGGCCGTCTGGGGCCGTTGGGCTGGATTTTCACCAGTGGCGAACGAATCTCCGGCAGATCATCTACCAGCCGCAGCACGCCAGGCCAGCCGCGCTCGTGCAGATACGCCGTGAACTCCTTGATCGTGGGAGCGGCGTAGAGCGTTCGGAGTGGCAGGCTTTGGCCCATGCGCTCTTCGATACGCGCCATCAGACGCATCGACAGCAGCGAGTTGCCGCCCAGCTCGAAGAAGTTGTCGGTGATGCTGATCGACTCCCGGTTTAGAATCGATTCCCAGATGCGCACGAGCTGAGCCTGGAGCGCGTCTTCCGGCGGCACATACGCCGCCTGCTGCGCTAAACCTGTCTCCTCCGGCGCAGGCAGCGCGCTCCGATCGAGCTTGCCGCTGGATGTTAGCGGGAGCGAAGTCAGCGGTACTAACAGCGCGGGCAGCATGTAGTCTGGCACGCGCGTTTTCAGAAACATTCGCAGCTCGGCGGGAAAGCCGCCATCGGTTCGCGGCGTGGCGACGTAGGCCGCCAGTCGACGATCGCCGGGCTGCGGCTCGTAGACCACCACGGCGGCGGCCTCGACCTCCGGGTGCTCGCTCAGGCGTTGCTCGATCTCGCCAGGCTCGATGCGAAATCCCCGGATCTTGACCTGGAAGTCGCTGCGACCGAGGAATTCCAGCGCGCCATCAGGACGATACCGCACACGGTCGCCGGTGCGATACAGGCGTTCGGCGGCGCATGCTTCCGTATCGCTGTCGATGAACGGATTGGGCAGAAAGCGAGCGGCGGTCAGATCAGGACGATTGAGGTAGCCGCGCGCCACACCCGCGCCGCCGATGTACAGCTCGCCGGGCACGCCCACCGGCACCGGCTGCATGTGCTGGTCCAGCACATACGTCTGCACGTTCTGGATCGGTCGCCCGATCGGCACGCTCGGCACCTCGGAGGGCAATTCGTCGATCCCGCAGATCGTCGCCACAACCGTCGTCTCGGTCGGGCCGTAGGTGTTGACCAGCCGCACCTGCTCCGGCACGTGCTGTCGCCACAGCGCTACCCGCTCCGCCAGCGCCTCCTCGCCGCCGATGATCACCAGCCGCAGTGTCGGCGGCAGCGATCGACGCAGCTCAGGCAGTTGAAGCGTTAGCTCATGCCAGTAGGCGGTCGGCAGACTGATCACCGTCAGCTCCCATGCCTCGGCCTGCCGGATGAAGCTGGCGGCGGTTGCCAGCATAGCCTCGTCGCGGAGCACCAGGGTCGCGCCGCTGGTCAGGGTGGGATAGATCTCTTCGACGCTCGTATCGAAGCTGAGCGACGCGAACTGCAAGACCCGGTCGGCGGCGGTCAGTCCGTACATCGCGCGGGCAGCCTCGGCGTAGTGGACCAGCGCTTGATGCGCGATCATCACGCCTTTGGGCTGTCCGGCGGAGCCTGAGGTATAGATCAGATACGCCAGATTCGCGGGCTGCACGCCTGCCACGGGATTGGTCGCAGGCTCGGCGGCAATCGGCGCAGAGTCAACATCTACCTGAATGAGGATCGGGGCGGGCGTGGCGGACACCCCCACAGCCGCGCTCGTGAAGCGCTCGCTATGCGCCGCGTCGGTGATCACGGCCCGTGGCTGCGCATCTGCCAGGATGAAGGCCAGGCGCTCGGCGGGCGCGTGCGGGTCGAGCGGGATGTACGCGCCGCCCGCTTTGAGCACCGCCAGCAGGCTGACAATCGCTTCCGGCGAGCGATGGAGGCACACCGCGACGTAGCTTTCAGGGCCAACGCCGTGTCGCCGCAGATAGTGCGCCAGTTGATTGGCGCGCTGATTGAGTTCGGCGTAGCTCAGATCCACGCTGCCAGCCACCAGCGCCGTCGCCTGCGGTGTGCGCGCGGCCTGCGCCTCGAAGTGCTGATGGATACAGGTCGTCGCAGCGAACGGCGCGCCCGTCGCGTTCCATGCCCCGAGGAGCTGCTGGCGCTCCGCCACGGTCAGCAGGGGCAGCCGCGTGATTGTCTGCTCCGGATCGGCCAGGATCGCGTCGAGCAGGATTTGATAGTGTTCGGCCATGCGCTCAATCGTCGCGGGCAAAAACAGGTCCGTGCGGTAATCGAAGCAGGCCATCAGACCGCCGCCGCTCATCTCCTCGATGTTGAGCGTCAGGTCGAATTTGACCGAGTTGTTGCCCGTCTCGAATCGGCTGATCCGTAATCGCGGCAGATCCACCGGCGGCGTCGGGACGTTTTGCAGGGCGAAGAAGATCTGGAAGATCGGCGAGTAGCTCAGCGAGCGCGGATGCTTCAGCTCTTCGAGCAACTGCTCAAAGGGCAAATCCTGGTGCTCGTAGGCGGCGGCGGTTACATTGCGCACCCGGCGCAGCAGCTCGCGGAACGAGGGCTGGTCGCCCAGGTTGACGCGCAGCGCCAGGGTGCTGACGAACATGCCGATCAGCCCTTCCAGCTCCGGGCGCGTCCGGTTGGCCGAGGGCGTGCCGACCAGAATATCATCCTGCCCGCTGTAGCGGCCCAGCAAGATCTGGAAGGCCGCCAGCAGCGTCATAAACAGGGTCGCGCCCTCCTGCCGACCGAGCGCGGTCAGCGCGGCGACGCGCTCCGGACTCAGCGGAAAGTGATAGTGCGCGCCCACAAAGGTTTGCACCGGCGGACGTGGGAAGTCGGTCGGCAGCGGAAAGAGCGGCTGGCTGTCGGCCAGCTGCCGCCGCCAATGCGATAGATGCCGCTCCAGCACCGCGCCCTGGAGCCAGTTGTGCTGCCACACCGCGTAATCGGCGTACTGGATCGGCAGGGCGCTCAGCGTCGGCGCGCGGCCCTGAGCCAGGGCCTGGTAGCAGAGCGCAAACTCGTGGTTGAAGATCCCGATCGACCAGCCATCGGCGATGATGTGATGCATCAGAAACAGGATACCGTGGTGTTGCGCGTCGAGCCGCAGCAGAATCGCGCGAAAGAGCAGCCCCCCGGCCAGGTTGAAGGGCTGGAGCATGAGCGCTTCGACCTCCGCGCGGAGCACGGCCTCGTAGCGGTCTTCGGGCAGCGGTCCCAGCTCGATCTGCTCAAGCCTGAAGCTCGAAGCGGGCAGTACAACCGCGCTCGCCTGCCCATCGACCACCGGAAAGAAGGTCCGCAGCGACTCATGGCGCTCAAGGAGCATGACAATGCTGCGCTCCAAGACACCGATGTCGAGCGTGCCGATCAAGAGCGCCGTGCCGTAGATGTTATAGAACGGGTTCTGCGGCTCGAGCTGGCTCAAAAACCAGAGCCGCTGCTGGACAAATGACAGCGGGACTGGATCAGATCCCGTTCGACGTGGGATCGGCGGGTCGGCCTCTGTGCCGCCGCCGCGTGCGCCGCGTAAGCGTTGCTCCAGTAACGCCCGTTTGGCCGAAGACAGCTCGGCACGGCGCTGATTGATCGGGGTGTTGTTCTCCATAGCAGCGTTACCTTCATTCGCTCATGCGCCCGCTGATCGGGCGATTATGGTCAAACCGGCGCAGGACATTGCTGGACATGCCGCGCCATCAGAGCAACGTTAGTCCGAGAATGCTGCCCGCAGCTCCTCAACTGAGTATTTGTTGAGCTCGGCGAGGAGCATCGCCAGCGTGGTTTCCTGGTCAAGCGACAGCTCCGGCTCCACCACCGGAGGCGGAGTTTCAAGCGGCAGGCCCAGCTTCTCGACAAGATGTGCGCCGAGCGCAGCAATCGTCTGGTAGTTCCAGATCAGCGTGACCGGCAGTTGAAGCGCCAGGCTATCTTCTAAGTGGTTGCGCAGCTCAAGCGCCATCAGCGAGTCGAGGCCGAGCGCGCCCAGCGGCTTATGCCGATCGAGCTTGCTCGGTGCCAGCCGCAAGATTTTGGCGACTTGCTCTTTCAGGTATTGCTCCAGCAGCCCCAGGCGCTGCTCCGGCTCCGCGTCGCGGAGGGCGACGCCGAGTGAGCTCGACGTGGGCGAAGCTGCGGGCTGCTGCTTTTGCTCCTGAAGCAGCCGCGCGAAGACAGGGAGCGTGGCCGCGCCCGGATGGAACTGAAGCCACTGGCGCACGTTCAACGGCATAACGCCAACCTGAGTCGCGTCCTGGCCGATCATTTGCTTGAGCGCGGCTACAGCCTGGGCCGAAGTCATGCTTTTGAGTCCCTGGTTGGTTGGTCGATGCTGCTCGGCGGCATCGGCGGTACAGCTCCAGTTGATACTCAAGGCGGTCAGGCCCTCGGCGCGGCGGTAGTAGGCCAGCGCCTCAAAGAAGGTATCTACCGCTGCCTGGCTTGCCTGCCCCGCCATCCCCAGCATACCCGCGACCGAGGAGCAGAGCACGAAGCAATCGAGGTGCAGGTCCACGGTCAGGCTGTGGAGATTCCATGCGCCGTGCAGGTGCGGCGCGATCATGGCGGTCAAGCCCTCCGGATCGAGCTGGGCCAGCGCGCGGCTGCCTGGCAGGTCTGCCAGATGCAGCACGCCGCGCAGCGGTTGGTTGGTCTGCGCAATCGTGGCTAGTACGGCGGAAAGCTCATCGCGCCGGGCGAGATCGGCCTGGTAAACGCTGATCGAGGCTCCGGCTGCGGCGATCTCGTCGAGCGCGCGCCGGGCTGCCGCCGAAGGGCCGCGCTGGCTGATCATGACCAGATGGCGAACGCCCTCGTCGACGAGCCAGCGCGCAACCGTCAGCCCAGGCTGTTCCAGGTCGCCAGCGACCACATAGGTTCCGGCGGGACGCACGGCGCTGCGTGGAGCTACCGCCGGGGCGATGGGCACCTGCTCAGGCGCGTCGATACGAACCGCGACCTTGCCGATGTGCTGGTGCTGCGCCAGCAGATCGAACGCATCGCGCACCTGCGTGATCGGGAAGCAGCGCAGCGGTGAGGGCTGTAAGCTGCCTTCGGTAAAACGTCCCATGATCTCGCGCAGCAGCCCGGCAAAGTGGTCGGGCCGTGCCGTCATCATGCCCGCCACATCGACCACGAAGAAGGCCAGGCTCTTGCGGAAAGCTCCCAGATCCAGCGGCATGTGCTGGTAAATATCTTTCTTGCCCAGCTCGACAAAGCGACCATACAGGCCGAGCGCTTCCAGGCTCTTGGAGAGCGCAACGCCGGTCAGCGAGTTCAAGACCACATCGACGCCCTGGCCGTTCGTCAGCTCCAGGATCTCGCTTGCGAAGTACGAGGAGCGCGAGTCGAGCACGTGGCTAATACCCAGCGATTGCAAGAACGCCCGCTTCTCAGGCGTGCCAGCCGTGGCAAAGATGTCGGCCCCAAGCTGCCTGGCGATCTGCACGGCAGCGAGGCCAACGCCGCCCGCCGCCGAATGGATCAGCACGCGCTCGCCTGGTGCCAGCCGCGCCTGCGTTACCAGGCTATGCCAGGCAGTCATGAATGCCATCGGCAGGGTTGCAGCAGTGGCAAAGTCGATCTGCTCAGGCTTGGGTACCACAAACCGGGCATCAGCCGTGACATGCGAGCCGAAGGCACCGGCAGCACACGCTACCACAGCATCGCCGATCGCCAGCCCTGCCACCCCGCTCCCAATAGCCGTGATGATCCCGGCGCACTCAAGGCCAAGCAGCGGGCTGCCGTGCTCCTGGCCGGGATAGATACCCCTGGCGCGCAGCACGTCGGCGAAGTTCAGCCCGCTCGCCCGAACCTGGATCTCAACCTGCCCCGGACCCGGCACCCGGCGATTGGCAGCGCGCAGGGTCAGCCGCTCAAGGTCGCCGGGATGGTCGATCGTGAGCTGGAAGGGCCGATTGCCCGCCAGCGTCAGCGCTGCGTCTGGAAGAATCGCCCGCTGTGCCACGACTTCTGCGGTAGCGTGCGCCAGCCTTGCTACATAGCGCTGAGCGCCACGCAGGGCTACCTGATTTTCGGTTGTGCGCGCTAGAAATTCCTCAGCCAGCGCTTCCGCTTCGTTCGCCATTCCGGCGGCGGGGAGGTCCAGCAGCGAGCACTGGAGCTCCGGGTGCTCGTACATCAGGGTGCGGCCCACGCCCCACAGCGTGGCCTGCTCTAGCCGCTGCGGCGTGTCGCGCGTACCACCGATCGCCTGCGTCGCACGTGTGACGAGCCACAGCCGGGGTAGATCGCGCCAGCCGCTTCGCGCGAGCGCCTGAGCCAGATACAGCGCGCTGATCATCCCGTTGGATCTGGCCGAGAAGAGATCTTCGAGCGGCGCTCGATCAACGGTGGCCGACGTGAGGCTCCACATAAAGATGATGTTGCGGCAGGGCAGCCGGGAGCTAGCGGATACGGCTTGTAAAAGCTGGCGGAAGGCGTCAGGTCCGGCAGGATCGAGCCAGTAGCTGGAACCGTGACCTTCCAGCCCATGCGCGCCGGGCGTTACAAGCACACATTCCGCGCCACGCGCCTGTAAACGTGCCGCCATGCTGCTTCCGATACCGCTCGCGTCGGCAAAGATGAGCCACCGCTCCTGATCCAGCGACCGCTCCGGCCCAGCCGGTCGATCCTGCTCCTCCCACAGCACCGCGTACAGCGATTGGTCGGAGAGCTGATCAGGATCGTTTGCCAGCGCTTCGGGATGAAGATCGGGCACGTTTCTGAGCGACTTGCCCGCCCCGTCGATCGCCGCTCGATCGCCGTTCTGTCGGAGCCGGTCATGCTTAAGCTCGGAGCCGGGCTGAGCGCCGGATGCAGCAAAGGTCGGCAGACCCTCGATCCAGAATCGCTCGCGCTGCCAGGGATAGGCGGGCAAGTCCACACAGCGCCCGCCCTCAGGATACAGCCGCTCCCAGTCGACCGGATAGCCTGCGCTGTAGAGCGCGCCCAGCGTATCCAGCAGCGCCGCTCGTGAATCTTCCTGCCGCCGCAGCGATGGCAGCACGATGCCAGCCTGGCCCGCCGCATGCAGGCTGCCCTTAACTGCCTGCATCAGGATCGGATGAGGGCTGATCTCGACAAAGGTGCGGTAGCCCGCATCAATCAGCGCGGCGACCGTCGGGCCGAACCGCACGGGCTCGCGCAAGTTGCGCGTCCAGTAGTCGGCATCCAGCGTCTCGCCCGCTACCACATCTGCCAGCACCGACGAGTAGAACACGGTATGGCTCGGTCGGGGGCGCAGATCGATCACCGCCATCCGAGCATCCTCCAGCAGCGGCTCCATCTGCACGCTGTGAGCGGCGATGTCGACGCTGATCCGGCGGCAGAACACCTGCTGCTGATCGAGCGTCGTCTTCAGCGCTTCGATCGCATCCGGCGTTCCGCTGATGACCGTGGTATGCGGCCCGTTCAGCGCCGCCACCGAGAGCCGATCCCGGTAGCCTTCCAGCGCCGCCTCCGCTTGGGCCTCGGTGAGATCGGCCATGAGCATCGTGCCCTGCCCGCTACAGCGGCGCAACAGCCGCGAGCGAGTGCAGGTGATGCGCGCCGCATCGTCGAGCGAGAGCGCTCCAGCCGCGTAAGCCGCCGCGACCTCGCCCATACTGTGCCCGACCACGGCGGCAGGCACGATGCCCCACGATTGCCACAGCGCATAGATGCCGAGCGTCACCGCAAACAGCGTCGGCTGGATCACATCGATCGGCGGATCGGGCATTGGATTGCGGAGCTGTTCGTGCAGATCCCAGGTGGTGTACGGGCGGAACGCAGCGGCGCAGGCGTCGATCATCTCGCGGAAGACCGGCTCCGAGTCCAGGAGATCGCGCGCCATGCCGCTCCACTGCGATCCCTGTCCGGGGAAGAAGAAGACAACGTTGGATGGCTGCGCATGACTGGTCGGATCGGGCATCGGATCGTCGCTCACTACCGCCTGCGCCTGCTCTGCCAGCGCTTCCGCAGACGCGCCGATCAGAGCCAGGCGGTACTGGTGGTGCGTCCGACGTGTGCTGGCGGTGTACGCAAGATCGTGCAGCGCTGGAGCGGCCCGATCCGTCAGCAGGGCATGATAGCGCCGCGCCAGCTCTTTAAGTGCCTCAGGATGCTGAGCTGAGATCGGCAGCATATACGGCGGCGCGTGCTTGGAGGGCCTGGACTCGGCAGCCGTGATCGGCGGCGCTTCCTCAACCACAACGTGCGCATTCGTGCCCGACCAGCCGAACGAATTAACTCCGGCGATGCGCCGCCCATCGACCGGCCAGGGCTGGAGCGCCGTTGGAATAACAAAGCGGGTGCCGTCCAGCGTGATCTGCGGATTGAGTGACTGGAAGTTGAGATTGCCCGGCAGCGCGCCGTGACGCAGGGCCAGGATCGTCTTGATCAGCCCCGCGATCCCGGCGGCGGTATCCAGATGACCCACATTTGTCTTGACCGCGCCCAGAACACATGGCGGCACCTGATCGCCGGATCGACCGAGCACATCGCTCAGCGCGCCGACCTCGATCGGATCGCCCAGCGGCGTGCCGCTGCCGTGTGTCTCAACATAGCTCACGCTGAGCGGGTCGATGCCGCTGCTGCGCAGGGCCAGGCGGATCACCGCCTGCTGCGACTCCGCGTTGGGCGCTGACAGGCTGCTTGAGCGCCCGTCCTGATTGATCGCAGAGCCGCGAACCACCGCCAGGATCGGATCGCCATCGGCCAGGGCTTCGGCCAGGCGCTTGAGCACGACGACGCCACAGCCCTCGCCTGGGACGAACCCATCGGCCCGGCTATCGAATGTTTTGCAGCGGCCATCGCTCGCCAGCACATGCATCTGGGAATACACAATGGATGCCGATGGCGACAGCATCAGCTTGACGCCACCGGCCAGCGCAAGGCTGCTCTCGCCGGAGCGCAGGCTCTGGCAGGCGAGATGAACTGCGACCAGCGAAGACGACGAGGCGGTATCGACCGCGACGCACGGGCCGCGCAGATCGAACAGGTAGGAGATGCGTCCTGCCGCAATGTTAACCGCGCTGCCGATACCGCTGTACTGAACGATGCGCTCCGGCTCAAGGTTTTGGCCGTAATCGCTGCCAGAAATCCCGATAAACACGCCCGTCGACGTGCCCGCCAGCCTGTCGCGGGACTGGCAGGCGTGCTCCAGCGCTTCCCAGGCGACCTCAAGCAGCAGACGCTGCTGCGGGTCCATGTAGGTGGCTTCACGGGGCGTGATGCCGAAGAAAGCGGCGTCGAAGAGATCGACTTGCTCCAGAAAACCGCCCCAGCGTGTCACCGTTTTACCGGGCGTCGCGGCGCGCGAAGCATAGAAAGCATCGGCATCCCAGCGCGAGGCCGGGACCTCGCTGATCGCGTCGACGCCGTTCCGCAGCAGGTGCCAGAATGCCGTCGGATCGCTAGCGCCTCCGGGGAAGCGACAGCCCATGCCGATGATCGCGATCGGCTCGGCTATCATGGACGATCGGTGCTGCTCCGACGAGTGTTCAGCAATCTGGCTAGCCACGGAGTTCATAGAATCACTGTCCCCTGATGATAAAGCCTGCGCCCCAGGACATTCCCGGCTCCATCGCACCTGAGAGAGAGCAAAGAACAACGAAACCGGATGCCATGCCCTGCGCACCAACGCCGATGAACGCAGAGCAGTGGCGCCTGGGCTTTGTTCTTTGTTTGTCTGCTCTCTCTATCAGGGCAGAATCCGCACGTCGACGTATGACGGGAAGGGTGGGATACGGTCGAGATCGGCCTCGAAGACAATCCGCTTGCCCTCAGAAGATATTTCTTTGAAGCCGTTGAACTTATAGGTGACGTACATCATCCGATTGCGATCATTGGAGATGAATTCCGAGTGGAGGCGGACGTTGTGCGCGCGCGCCATGTTCATGATATGGCCGATCAGGATCGTGCCAACGCCACGCGACATCACCCGGCACGACATCAGCAGCAGCTTGATCGTCCAGACATCGGGCTGGCAATCGACCAGCGTCAGGCCGATTTTGCCGTATGTGCCGTACTTATCTTCCAGCCCGGCGATCAGGAGCTTATGCTGCGGCGATTGCCGGAGGAAATTCAATTCCTCGTAGCCGTAGGTGTAGCCGGTGGTGTTGAGCTGATTCGTGCGCACCGTCAGCTCTTCAGCGCGCTGCAAATCGTCTTCCTGGGCCGGGCCGATCGTGAAGATCATGTTGAGCGAGGCCAGAAATGCATCGGTCGATCCCGCAAATGTTTCTTCGACTTCCTGACGTTTGATGTCGCTGAGATACATCTGGCGGCGCAGGCGCGAGTCTTCCGTCAGGAAGCGCGGATTCATATCCGGGCGATCCAGCAGCGTGCCGAGCTCGGTCACGTCGATGCAGCGCACGGCGGGCAGCGCGAACGCCACCTCCTCGCGCTCGAACGGCTGATCGTCGATAAAGGCGATGGTGTCAAGGCCGATGTTGATCAGCTTGGCGATCTTCTCGATCGACGATGACTTAGGATTCCAGTTGATCTGCGGATACAAGAAGTACTGATCCAGCTCTAGCTCACGCAGCTTCTCCATCGCCGCATCATGATCGTTGCGGCTGGCAACCGATTGCAAGATGCCTCGCTCGTCGAGCGTCTTGATGATCGCGGCAATGTTCTCGGTGAGCACAAGCTGATCGTTTTCGAGGAGAATGCCCTTCCAGAGCGTGTTGTCAAGATCCCAGACCACACACTTCACCGTCTTCGGCTCGGTGTGACTCTGGATCGCAGGCTCAACCAACTCCTGTGACATCGTGCTATATCCTTTTGCTACTACTGCTGATAGCTATATTTCGCGATGGTCATCTGCTGGATCTGGGAGCTACCCTCGATGATCTCCTGAATCCGCGCGTCGCGCAGATACCGCTGGACCGGATAATCGCTACTACAGCCGTTCGCGCCGTGGATCTGGACCGCGTCGTTGGCCGCTTTCGTAACCATCGTCGAGGCGAAGTATTTGGCGATCATCGTTTCCATGATCATCCGTGGATCGCCCTTCTCCTTCAGGTACCCGGCCCGGTAGCACAGCAGCCGCGCCGCGTTGAGATTAGTCAGCATGTTCGCGATCATCTGCTGGATCAGCTGATGCTCTTTGAGATACACGCCGAACTGCTTGCGCTGGCTGGTGTAGCTCAAGGAGGCTTCTAAACACGCCTGTCCAATCCCGACACAGTTCCAGGCCACGGTGTATCGGCCAATATCCAGCACCGAGGCCAGCACCGAGGCAAAGCCAAAGCCCGCCTTGGCGATCACGTCTTCTTTGGCGATCTGGCAGTTGTTGAGCGTGACCTCGCCCAGCATCGAGGCGCGCGAGCCGAGCATGCCCGTAATCGGCGCTACCGACAGGCCCGGCGTGTTGCGCTCCACGAAGAAGATCATGAGCTGGCCCTCGCACTTGCCGAAGACCAGAAACAGATCGGCGAGCTGCCCGAAGGTAATCCAGCGCTTGCGCCCGTTGAGAATATAGCCGTCGCTCGTCGGCACCGCCTCGGTTTCGACGCTCCTGGCATCGCTGCCGGCGTGAATCTCAGTCAGCGCAAACGCGCCAAGCAGCGTGCCCTGCGCCATGCGGGAGAGCCAGCGCTCTTTTTGCGCGGGGCTGCCCCAGCGAGCGATGGCGAACGAGCACATGCTGTGAACGGTCAGCAGCGCGTTCACCGACGAGCTACCCCGGCCCAGCTCTTCCGCCAGCAAGCCGTAGGTAATCATGTCGATCGGCCTGCCGCCGAACTCTTCCGGCACGATCGCGCCAAGATAGCCCGCTCGCGCCATCGCGCTGACCAGCTCAGCCGGAATCCGCTCCTCCTGGTCGTACCGATCGGCATGTGGCACAATCTGCTGGTCGACAAACGAGCGAAAGCCTGCCTGGGCTTCTTTTTGCTGCGGAGTCAGGTCCATGTCCATCGGTATTTCCTTTCACCAGGAAGTGCCTCGTACAGCTTTCGCTCTCAGGCAATCGCGCCGATCTTTCGATCGACCAGATTGGCAATCGCATTGATCGAGCTGAAGTTATCGATGACCAGATCGTCGTTATCGGTGCTGAAGCCAAACTCATTCTCGACGAACAGCACAAGCTGCATCGCAAACAGCGAGTTGACAAGGCCAGCCGCGAAGATATTCTCGTCGTCCGGCAGATCGTTGCGCTGGAGCGAGCGCTCGAAGAATTGTCTGATCCGCGCTTTTGCGTTCTCCATAGCGGTGATTCCTTTCTTGGGGTTACAGGGTGGTTGATCGGTAGGTGTAGAAGCCCTGGCCGTTTTTCTTGCCATGCAGCCCGGCATCGACCATCTTCTTCAGCAGCGGGCAGGGACGGTACTTGCTGTCGTTAAAGCTTTCGTAGAGGACATCGATCGAGTACAGAATCGTGTCGAGGCCGATCAAGTCTGCGGTTTCCAGCGGTCCCATCTTGTGTCCAAAACACGTCTTGAAAATCCGATCGACCTCTTCGGCTGAGGCGACCTGATCTTGCACCAGGAAGATCGCCTCATTGATCGTCAGCATCAGCACGCGGTTCGAGACAAAGCCCGGCGCGTCGTTGACCACAATGCCTTCTTTGCCCATGTTTGCCAGCAGGCTCTTCGCGGTGGCGATCGTCGCCTCCGAGGTGTGGTAGCCGCGAATCACCTCGACCACCGGCTTCATCGGCACCGGATTCATAAAGTGCATGCCGAGGATCTGCGGCGCGCGCTTGGTGACGGAGCCGATGCGCGTAATCGAGATCGCCGAGGTGTTGGCCGCGAAGACACAGTGTTCCGGGCAGATCGCGTCGATCTTAGGATAGATCTCGCGCTTAATGTCCCATTTTTCGGTAGCGTTCTCGATCACGAAATCGGCGTCCTGCAACAGCTCATAGTTGGTGGTGAAGGTAATCCGTTGCAGAACCGCATCCGGCGTTTCCCGCTGCTCGGTCTTCTTGAACAGGCCATGAAAGCGGACGCTCTGATAGATCTCTTCCCTGGCGCTCTCCAGGGTGGCATCGTTCACATCCACCAGGATAACCTGGTGCTGGGTCTGGGCCAGGTTCTGCGCGACGCCGCGCCCCATCACGCCAGCTCCGATTACACCGACCGTGCGTACATCCATTGATACCTCCACTGATTGTGCGATACCGGTCGTAGCCTGGATCGCTCCAGAGCTGCAACCTAGACAAGCCGCGCCACGGAATCTCACGCTGCGCTCGTGACTCGCCAGCCGGACTCGCCATCCTGATCAGGAGTGGGCCGGTGGCGCCAGTACACGAGCTGATACTCAGCGTTTGTCGATCAAAAGCTCAGGGCAACAGGCGTCCAGCATGGCGCATCTCTACGCGCCAGCTTCCGGCAGCGACGATCTGTGGTCGTCGTGGCTAGAGCAGATGAAGCCCTTCTTTTTTGGCGCGGATTTCCGTCTGTTGGAGCAGGTACCGAGAGACGATCACAAAGATGATCGCAAACCCGATCAGCGCCGACCATTGGATCCAGACGGGATAGAAGGTCTTCCAGTTACCATTCAGGCTGTAGTAGCGAATGAGATCATAGCCCCAGGTGTAGGGCAGAACATAGGCGAATACGCGAATATACACGGGCAAGACCGAGATCGGCAGATACGCTCCGGCCAGAAACTCAAACGCCTGGCTGATCAGCGAAGCGATCGAGCCCATCTGTTTCAGCAGCAGCGTCAGGAGCGCGATCATAATGCCCATCGAAACCATCGTCACCAGCACCAGCGCGCAGACGCCCAGCACCAGCAAGACATTAAAGAGGCTGACGCCTGAGTAGAAGACATAGAAGAGGAAGATCGGCAGAAACGTGACCTGATTGATAATCGCGCTTGCCAGCACGGTGCCGATGAAATAGGCATAGCGCGATGACGGGCCGCTGTACAGAAATTCAAGCGTTCCAAAATACAGATCGCGGTTGACCGAGATGATCGGCGAGGAGAGCGCGGTGCCGTTGAAGACCATCAGCATCAGGCTGGAAAGGTAAAACAGCGACAGGCTGTGGCTCGACAGGTTTGCGCCCGACAGCGCATCGACGTTCTCGACCGAGATCGATGTCGCCATCAGCAGAAAGAAGCTGACCTTGATCGTGGCCTCGACTACTCTGCCGATCAAATCCGGCATATACCGCCCGGCCATCAGCAGCTCTTTAGTAATCGTCGCTCTGCACACGGTCCAGCCGGAGACTGGTTTTGAAAAGCTCTCCACCTTGGGCGGAACGCCGACCATCGGGATCGCAGTATCGAGCATGAGAGATCTCCTAAAACACCTAGGTATCGAAGCGCTGCGCGAGAGCACCAACATGATGCACAAAGGCATCTTCCAGCGAGACATTGTAGTTGCGGATGGTTGGCTGAATCTGGTGCTTGCGCATCAGCGCGATCATCATCTCGGTGCCGTCGAGCAGATCGTTCACCCCGAATGACAGCCAGCCCGGCTCGCGCTCGCGGCACGTCAGAATCAGGCTGTTCGCCATAATCTCGTCCTTGACCTCCGGCGAGATTAAGGTACATGGGACTTCGATAAAGCTCTGGACGCTGACGCTCTGCTTCAGCTTGGTCGGCGTGGAGACGATCGGGATCACGCCGTCGGCGATCAGCGCGACACGGTCGGCCATCTCGTCAACTTCGGGCAGAATGTGCGATGTGAGCAGCAGCGATTTCTGCTCATCCTTGACGTAGCGCTTGAGATAGGCCCGAATCTTCTTGGCGACAAGCGGGTCAAGGCCCTTGGTTGGCTCGTCCAGATAGACGACGGGAGGATTGTAGAGCAGCGCCCGCATGATGACCATCGTTTGCTTTTGCCCGCCCGAAAGGTGCTCGAACCGCTTATTGATACTGTCTTCAAAATCGAAATAATGGACAAGCTTTTCGAGCTGCGCCTCGATCGTTTTTTTGTCCAGACCATGCAGCGAGCCAAAGAAATGGAGGTTCTCACGGGCTGTTAGCCGGGCATAGGCCGACCGCTCGCTATCCTGGCCGACATAGCCAAACAGATGCCTGATCGTATTGGTATGCTTGTCCAGGTCATAGCCCATGATCTCGACGCTGCCGGAGTCTTTGATCAGCAGCGTGGCAAGAATCTTAATAAATGTCGTCTTGCCGGACCCGTTTGGTCCCAGCAGGGCCAGGATCTCACCGTTGTACAATTCCAGTGATACGCCCTTCAGGACCTGTTTCTGGCGATACGACTTCTGGACATTCTT
>DASUTC010000295.1 GCA_036374795.1 Herpetosiphonaceae bacterium | reverse complement strand
TCGCCAGCTTCGCTGTCCAGGTGGTGGGACGCCAGGTCGAGGACACGCCGGAGTTGGTGCCGATTCCCCGCGACGGCAGGCCGCTGCCGCTCTCCTTTGCACAGCAGCGGCTGTGGTTCCTCCATCAGCTCCAGCCCGATGCGGCCTGGTACACCGTTCCGGTCGTGCTGCGTCTGCGCGGGCCGCTGAACCACGCGGCGCTGGAGCAGAGTCTGAGCGCGCTCGTCGCCCGGCATGAGATCCTGCGCACCAGCTTCGCCTATGATCCGCTGCACACGGGGCCGGAGCCGTATCAGCAGATCGCGCCGCCGCGTCCCGTTCCACTGCCCGTTATGCTACTACCCGCCAGCGACGAGGCAACGATCCGCCAGGTGATTCAGGCGCTGGTTGAGCGCCCCTTCGATCTCCAGAACGGACCGCTGCTGCGCGCCACCCTCGTCCAACTCGCGCCCGAGGATCAGATCCTGGCGCTGGTGCTCCATCATGCCATCTTCGACGGCTGGTCGCTGGAGGTGCTGCTGCATGAGGTGATCACGTGCTACCAGGCGTTCGCGCAGGGAGCAGCGATCGAGCTGCCACCGCTGCCGGTCCAGTATGCCGACTATGCGGTGTGGCAGCGGCAGTGGCTCCAGGGCGAGGTTCTTGATCAGCAGCTCGGCTATTGGCGGCAGCACCTGGCAAATCTCGCGCCGCTGGATCTCCCAACAGACTATCGACGCGCAGCAACGGTCTCGGAGCAGAGTGCGAGCGTCGCGTTTCAGATCTCGGCGGCCCTCACCGACGCGGTGAGCCGATTGAGCCAGGAGTTGGGCGCGACGCTCTTCATGACGTTGCTAGCCGCGCTCAAGGTGCTGCTGGCGCGGTGGAGTGGACAGACCGACCTCGCGGTCGGCACGCCGATCGCCGGACGTGTGCGCCCGGAGTTGGACGAGCTGATCGGCTTCTTTGTCAACACGCTGGTGCTGCGCACTGATCTGGCGGGTCATCCCAGCTTTGCCGACTTAGTTGCGCGGGTGCGGCAGACGGCGCTGCACGCCTACACGCATCAGGACGTGCCCTTCGAGATGGTGGTCGAGGAGTTGCAGCCGGAGCGGGATCTGAGTCGCCATCCGCTGACCCAGGTCATGTTTGTTCTCCACAACACGCCTCGTCTCAGCATGACCTTGCCGGATCTGACGGTGGAACCGCTCGGCGTCGAGCCGCTGGCCACCGAGTTCGACCTCACGTTGACCGTGAGCGAGAGTCGCGGTGGGCTGCGAGGTGAGTTCACCTACCGCCGGGATCTGTTTGCGCCGGACACAATGGCGCGGATGGTCGGACACCTGGAGACGCTGCTCGCCGCGGTGGTGGACGATCCGCACCAGCCGATCGATCAACTGCCGCTGCTGACCGAGACGGAGTATCGGCAGGTGCTGGCACAGGGAGTCCATCTACGCTCTCTTGTCATGGAGCAGAGCGTGCATGCGTTGATCGCAGCCCAGGCAGCGCGGCGACCGGACGCCATTGCGGTCGTCGGCGAGAATCGCTCGTTGAGCTACGCCGAGCTGGACCGGCGGGCTAATCAACTCGCCAATTACCTGCGCGAGCGCGGCGTTGGCCTGGAAACGCGAGTCGCGCTGTGCCTGGAGCGCACGCCCGATCTGATCATGGCGTTGCTGGGCGTGCTGAAAGCGGGCGGCGCGTATGTGCCGCTCGATCCGGGCTATCCCCAGGAGCATATCCAGTTTATTCTTCAGGATGCCGCGATCGCGCTTGTGCTGACCCAGGCGGACCTGCGCGAGCGGCTGCCGGAGAGCGATCTTCCGGCGATCTGCCTCGATACGGCGTGGCCTACCATCGCCCAGCTGCCGACGACTGCGCCCGATGTGCGCGTTGACCCGGCGAATCTGGCCTATGTGATCTACACGTCGGGATCGCTGGGCACGCCCAAGGGCGTGCTGATCGCGCATAGCTCGCTGGTCAACTACACCGAGGCCGCGCACGCGCTCTACGGGATCACGCCTGCTGATCGGGTGCTGCAATTCGCCTCGATCACCTTCGACGCCAGCGCCGAGGAGATCTATCCCTGCCTCACCTGCGGCGCGACGCTGGTCTTGCGCACCGACGAGATGCTGGAAACGCCCACGACCTTCCTGCGCACCTGCGGCGCGTGGCAGATCTCGGTGCTGAGCCTGCCGACCGCCTACTGGCATCAGGTCGCGGCCTATCTCGACCCTGGCGTCGCGCTGCCCGCGACGCTGCGGCTGCTGATCATCGGCGGCGAGCGCGCGCTGCCGGACCGCCTGGCGCAGTGGCGGGAGCGGGCTGGTGATGTCGTTACCGTGGTGAACACCTACGGCCCGACCGAGGCCACGGTCGTCGTCACCGGAGCGATCATCGCCGGACCGAACCATGTCGCGCTCGCCAGCCGCGAGCTACCGATCGGCAGGCCGCTCTGCAACATCCAGGCGTACATTCTGGACTCGCGGCTTCAGCCACAGCCGATCGGCGTTCCCGGCGAGCTGCACATCGGCGGCGCGAGTCTCGCGCGAGGCTACCTCAATCGCCCCGATCTAACCGCCACCAGCTTCATCCCCGATCCGTTCAGCCCGACACCTGGCGCGCAGCTGTACAAAACCGGAGATCTAGCCCGCTTCCGCGGCGACGGTGAGATCGAGTTCGTGGGTCGGGTGGATCAGCAGGTTAAAGTCCGGGGCTTCCGCATCGAGCCTGGTGAGATCGAAGCCGTGCTGCGGACGCATGAGGCCGTGCGTGATGCGGTGGTCGTCGTCCG
This sequence comes from Herpetosiphonaceae bacterium, assembly GCA_036374795.1. Lineage (NCBI taxonomy): Bacteria > Bacillati > Chloroflexota > Chloroflexia > Herpetosiphonales > Herpetosiphonaceae > Herpetosiphonaceae bacterium. Next base: position 28,244 of record DASUTC010000295.1, on the reverse strand, counting down.
CGACGAGCGATTGGTGGCCTATGTCGTAGAACACAGGAACACAGGAACACAGGAACACGGGGACCGACGAGATCTTCTTTCCCTCGCAGCCAGGGGGATGCCCCAACCGGATGACACGCGGCCTGGTAAGGGGACGGCACAAGCCTCGGGTGAGCGCCTTGCTTCCGATCTCCGCGTCGTCTTACAATCGCGGCTCCCGAGCTACATGGTCCCGGCAGCAATCGTGGTACTCGACGCGCTGCCGCTCAGCAGCAGTAACAAGATTGACCGCCGCGCCTTACCCGCGCCTGACGCGACCGCGTTCGCACCAACGGTGGCGGCAGTTGCGCCGCGCGATCCCTGGGAAGTATGGCTGGCGGAACTTTGGGCTGGGGTGTTGGGACACGATGGTGTCGGTGTCACAGACAATTTCTTCGCACTGGGCGGGCACTCGCTCCTCGCCGTGCGCCTCATGACGGAGATTCAGCAGTGCCTCGGCCGGGCGATTCCGCTGGCCACGCTCCTTCAGGCACCGACCATTGCGCAGTTGGCGGAATATCTGCGCAACACCACGCCTGGGCTGCCCTGGTCGCCGCTGGTGCCCCTGCAGCCAGATGGCAGTCAGCGTCCGCTTTTCCTGATCCATCCGATCGGGGGGACGGTGCTGTGCTATGGGGAGCTGGCGCGGCTGCTTGGGCCGGATCAACCCGTCTATGGGCTGCAGGCACGCGGCGTCGAGCCGGATCAAACGCCGCACGAGTCGCTGGCGGCGATGGTGGAGGAGTACCTCGCCGCCATCCGTCAGACCCAGCCCCACGGCCCCTACCGGCTCGGCGGCTGGTCGTTTGGGGGCGTCGTCGCCTTTGCGATCGCCAGCCAGCTCCAGCAGCAGGGCGAGACGATCGATCTGGTGGCGCTGATCGACAGCAGCGGGCCCATCGCCGAGGCTGCCCCGCTCGACGATCTGACCCTGCTCACCGCGTTCCTCCGCGATCTCGGCGGCTTGCTTGGCACCTCGCTCCCGATCACGGCGACGGAACTCGCGCCCCTGCCAGCAGACGAGCGGATGGCGGTGGTGTTGGAGCGTGCCCACATGGAAGGCGTGCTGCCGCCCGATCTCGATCTCCGCCAGCTCCAACGGCTCGCACACGTCTTCGCCGCCAATCTGACGCTGCTGGCGGCGTACCGACCCGCCCGCACGGCGCCACCCGTGGCGTTGCTGCTGGCGGAGGCAACGGCCCAGCGCAGCGATCTCATGGCGGAGTGGCGCGCGCTCACAGCGGTGATGACCTGTGGGGTGGTGTCGGGAACGCACTACACACTGCTACGCTCGCCCCAGGTGCAGGCCGTTGCCGACTGGCTCCGAGCCCAGCTTGCCGCGTCACCGATCATCGCGTGAGCCACCTGGACTCATCGGTGATCAGGAAACACGTGTCCGCCGTTCCCGACCTCACCCTGGCGTCAGGAACGGCGCTCGCTTGGTGACGCCCCCCGGCCTGAAGCTGACCGCATCGCCGAGACGATTCCGACCGTGCGGGGTGCCGATGACGACCGTCCAAGCCAAACGGCGCGTCCTGATGGCGCGGGTCGCGCCAGTGGCTGCTCGTCATCCTGCTTGGTCGTCGCCGCCTGGCGCGCTGTATAGGCTGCATGCTGCGCGGTGCGGCGCATCAGTGGAAGCGATCACGCTGAGCTAGGCCGCGCGACTCGTCTGGCGACCGCAGAGCAACCGATGTACTGGATAGCCAGATCACACAGGATCGCGGCTCCACGCCAGCGCCATCCACGCGCGACCCGATACCCGGCACCCGGTGCGCTACCCATTGCGAAACAGAAAGCTGTAGGCATTCAGCGCCGGGGCTCCGCCGAGATGGGCGTACAGGACGCGCGAACCGGCTGGAATCTCGCCGCGCTGGATCAGATCGATCATGCCCTGCATCGACTTGCCCTCGTAGACCGGGTCGGTGATCATGCCTTCCAACCGGGCAGCCAGCCGAATCGCCTCCAGGGTTTCCGGCGAGGGCAGGCCATACTCAGGATACGCGTAGCGCGTGTCGAGGACCACATCGGCTGGGACAATTGGCCGACCAAGCTCCACCAGCTCGGCCGTGTGTTGTGCGATGCGCGTGATCTGGTCGCGCGTCTGTTCCGGTTTGGCGGAGGCATCGATGCCGATCACACGATCGGCCCGGCCATCCGCCGCGAATCCGACAATCATTCCGGCCTGGGTACTGCCCGTGACGGAGCACACGATGATGTAGTCGAAGCGCACGCCCAGCTCGCGCTCCTGGGCACGGACTTCCTCCGCAAAGCCGACAAACCCCAGCCCACCGAGGCGATGGTCGGAGGCACCGGCAGGAATCGCATACGGCTTACCGCCCGCCGCGCGCACATCCGCCAGCGCCTGCTCCCAGCTCTGCTTGAATTCGATGCCGAATCCTTCGTCGACGAGCCGCACATTGGCTCCCATGATGCGCGACAACAGGATGTTCCCGACGCGGTCGTACACGGCATCGGCGTAGTTAACCCAGTTTTCCTGGACCGTCACACAGCGCATGCCGAGATGGGCGGCGACCGCCGCGACCTGACGGGTGTGATTAGATTGGATACCCCCGATCGTCACCAGCGTATCGCAGCCCTGCGCGAGGGCGTCCGGCACGAGATACTCCAGTTTGCGCGTCTTATTGCCGCCAAAGGCCAGGCCACTATTGCAGTCTTCGCGTTTGGCGAAGATCTCGACCGTGCCGCCAAGATGGGCGCTCAAGCGTTCCAACGGGTGCATGGGTGTGGGGCCAAAGGTCAATCGATAGCGGGGAAATGTGTGCAAGTTCACGGTGCTCCTCCTGTCACTGACGTACGAGGCTACCTGCCCCTCCCTGTAGGGTATCACGTTCATTTCCCCGTGCGCGCGCAGGAGCGGTACGCCGAGCAGCTCCGGGCGGTGGACGAGCGCACATTATTATCGTCCTGGGCGCGCAGGGCAAGGTCGGGTGTACGCCGAGCAGCTCCGGGCGGTGGACGAGCGCACTGGCTGACACGTACAGGTCCATCCCATCGGGCATCAGGGCACGCTCGAAACCGAGGTCCACGGGTGCTGCCGAGCCATGCGACGCTCGCGGGGTCGCCATCGCTCCATCAGGACCGGCGCGAGGTGGTGGCGCGCTATCGCGGCACACTCACGTCCGACGAGATCGCTACGGCAGGGGAGGCGTTTCTGGACAGCACCGGCTGGATGCTCCAGCTCCGGCCTGCCTGAGCTCCGGCATGAACAGCGGCGCACGAGCGGTCAGCGCGTGACCAGGGAGGTGACTCGCCGATTGCTGCGCGATTACCAGTTGACGTAATCTACGGCATTGTCATCCAGGGCATCCTGATCGTGCGCATAGCGCATCGTGGTTTTCGGATCAGCATGGCGCGCCGCCGCCTGGACCTTGCTCAGCGACGCGCCACCCTTCAAGGCCAGGGTGACGAAGGTGTGGCGCAGGCCATGCGGCGTCACCTTGGTTCGTCGTGCCTGCTGCGCCGTATTCGGTTTGCCGTCGTGATCTACATGTGCGTGGGCGTCAGGATCGAGCTTGAGGTGCAGCCGCGCCTCGGTGAAGCGCATTTGCAAAATGTATTTGAGGCCATCATAGGTCAGCGGCCCGTGGACAGCGTAGCGCCGAGGGGCGTGCGGTTGTTCGGGATCGCGCCCCTTGTGCCGCAGGCGGCGGAAGACCACGCCGCTCGTCATCTGCTCTGCCCGGAGTGCCTGAAGGTAGCGGTGCAGCACCTGCCACGTCCGCGGCTTGAGCTTGACCCGATTCCGCTGGTTGCCTTTGCCGGTGATCCACACCACGCGGTGGCCATCGATCTCGGCCAGATCGTCGAAGGTAATCCCCAGCGCTTCGCTGGAGCGCAGGCCGGTCGAGAGCATCAGCACGATCAAGGCCTGATCGCGCAGGTCGCGCAGCGTCGGCCCCTGACACACGTCTTCGAGCCGCCGCGCTTCCTGGCGGCTCAAATAGATCGTCGTGCTGTGCGGGCTGACCTTCGGCTTCTTGATCTCCTCCATGGGGTTGAGGGCGATCAAATGGTAGCGCAGCAGCCGGTTGTAGAGCAGCCGCAAGGGCGTGAGGCGGCGGCTGATCGTGGCGGGCTTCAAGCCAGCAGAGAGGTGGCGGATATACGCGCTGATGTCTGCCTCGGTGACCTGCTGAATGCGGCTGAGGGCGGCCTGGATCTCCAGCACCAGGTCCGGCGAGGTCTGGAGCGCGGCGGGATCGTCGGGCAGCGTGACGTGGTGACCGAGATAGATCAAGAAATCTTGGAGGTCGCTGCGATAGGCGCGGCGGGTGTGCTCTGAACGACCACGTAGAATGACCTCGGCGAGCACGTCGGCCAGCGTGCGTGGCGGCAACGGTGGTCGCGTGGGCGGCTGCGGCAGCTCGACAATGACCTCAGTCACCGGCGGCTCGACGCGGGCCAACGCCGTGTCGGGGGTGTCGGGCAAACGGCTCATGCGTACCATCCTCTCTCGCAATCCTGCGGTTCGTCGATCAGCGGGTGACTCGTCCAGCACGAGGGCTAGTATAGCACATCTTACTCCAAAGAACGAGCATTATCGAGAGTTAGTCAACACGGTACAATAGCCGATGCTCGCGCAGGGTTCGTGAGCTGGACGCGGGGAACGAGATGACCACGGAACTCAGGGAGGTGACCATCTTAACCGACGGGGCCTGTATCGGCAATCCCGGTCCGGGCGGCTACGGCGTGGTCCCGAAATTTGGCGAGCGGACTAAAGAACTCTCTGGCGGCTTTCGCTTGATGACCAACAATCGCATGGAGTTGATCGCGGTCATCAAGGGGCTGCGCGCCTTGAAGGAGCGCTGCATTGTTTCGGTATTTAGCGACTCAGAGTATGTGGTTGAGGCGATGACGAAGGGCTGGCCGGCGCGCTGGCGGGCCAACGGCTGGATGCGCACCAAAAAAGACCGCGCTGTGAATCCGGATTTGTGGCAGCTGCTGCTGGAAGTGGTCGCGCATCACCAGGTGACGTTCAGTTGGGTCAAGGGATACGCGGGCCATCCCGAGAACGAGCGCTGCGATCAGCTCGCCCTGGCCGCCGCCCAAGGGCGCGATCTGCCGGTCGATGACGGCTACGAACATCCCGCGTCGGTGCTGCCCATCACGGGATCGCTCTTCGACTGATGCACGGGCATCGCGCGGGAATCAGGGAGCGTTCGCGCGCGACCGGCCCCACGCTGCCCCGGTTGACACGGGCTCGATGGCGCTCGCCGGGAACTGCGCGGTGCCACACACCATGATGTCCTGCGCGCCGCAGGGTGAGGAGGACCGATGGCCGACGATCCGACGGATGAATCACCCAAACAGCCACCCGAGCTGCGGCCAGGCCGCACGCGTGGCCGCGTCGTGCCGGATGCCACCGCCGCAGCTGCGACCCGACCGGCGACGGATCGCGCCGTGCTCCGGAGCGTCGCGGCGCACTACCTCGTCCAACACGAGCGGCTGGTGCCGCTGGGGACCGCCGCACGCTTTGGCCGGGACGCCGCTGGTCAGCCCTATCTGGAACTGCCACTGTCCGCGGGCCACCCGCTGGAGCGGTTGGCGATTGAGGACGTGCCACCGCGGAGCGCCGTGGTGCAGACCGCGCTGGTCAGCAGGCCGCGCGGGGCGGAGCGGGACGATCATGTCCTGGGGTATCACGCGCCGACGGCACGCGCGGCGCAGGACGGGATCGACGAGGCCATCCTCCAGTATGTGATCGACGAGGTGGGCCTGGAGGGTGTCGAGCGGATGGTGCAGCAGCTGTGCACCGAGGGGCCTACCACTCAGTTCGACCCATCGCCGCGCCGGTCATCCCGCCGCCGTCGGCGCTGATGGATGGAGCGGTGATCGCCCATGAGGGTATAGGCCCGCTGCCGGTCGCACGGGCCGGGTCCTGCGCCATTCGGACATTGGGTGGTCTCAGCAGGCCGGCTCTCCGCTGTACCGGTGACGGCGGGTTCCCCTCCAGAGCGTTGTGCATGCAGCGCGCTGGACTCGTCGATCAGGCCAGCCCACCAAGCAGCCGCCGTGCGTGAACGACCACGCGTGTCGCCTACTTGAGGACGAAGACCGGTCGGCAAATATGGGCGGTGCCACGCGCCACCGTTACATTGGGCGCATTCGGACAGCTGACCTCGAATTCCCAGCCCCGAAACGCCGAGCTGGCTGCGGGTCGGGCCTCGAGCTTGACCTGCGTGTCGACCGGATAGAACACGTTGCCGCAGGTCCCACTGGTGCCGCTTCTCGTGAAGGTGCAGTCGATCCCTGGGGGCTGGGAGGTGACTCGTCCTTCGCCCCCGCCTCCGCGCGCGAGCGAGACGCTGCCATGCGCGAAATGGAACGGATTCCAGACCGTGATGGTCGCATGCCGCTCGGTGCTGAAGTCTCCGCCCACGGTCCCGATGATCGTCGCGGACTGCGCGTTCGTCACGGCGAGGGTGGAGACCGTGAAGGTCGCGCGGGCGGACCCCGCCGGGACCGTGACGCTCGGCGGGACGGTTGCCGCGGCGGTGTTGTTGCTGGTAAGGTCGACCACAAAGCCGCTGGTGGGCGCGGCGGCGCTGAGCGTGACGGTGCCGGTCGCCGCGTCCCCGCCGGCGATATCGGTCGGGCTGACGGTAAGCGACGCGAGCGAGAGCGAGGACGACGAGGGTGGCGAACTGACCGTGCAGCCGGACAAGCGCGCCGCCGTCGGGCTGGTCGATCCGTCATTGACGTCGACCGTGCAGTCGGCGGGCGCGGTGAAGCTCCGCTGCTCTATCCGGAATCTGCCGCCACCATCGCTGGTGCCCATGGTGACGCCATCGACGGTGATCGTGCGGTTGGGGGTCGCGCTGCCTTCGATCCGAAGCGTTGTTCCGCTGAGTTCCGCCCGTGAGATGGTAACCGCCGCGTGGGCGGTGGAGGCCACAAGGAGTGCGCCGATCAGGACGAACAATCCCCCGACCGCGCTGCTCGTCGGCCTTCGACGAGGTTGCTGTTGATTGCTCATCCAGCTATCTTAGCATATCCGCCGACGCGTCGACAACCCGGTCGTGCGCAGGTCCGCACGCGAGATGGTGAGCGCGGGGTGCGCGATTGAGGCCAGGACGACGGCACCACTACGGAGCGGCTCTGCACCGGACCAGCGCGAGCCTACCTACCGGTCGTACCGCCTCCGTCGCCCGTTGCCGCCAGTAAGCTATAGGCAATGCCGTGTTCAACTAGGCAGCTCATTGCCGATCTTGAGGCCGACGAGGGCGGCAACGATGTCTGCGTGACGCTGCCAGGCACCATCACGAGCGACTGCCCCACGCAGCATATCGCCCTTCAGGCGGGCCTGACCTGAATCGCTACGCACGGTCATCCTCGGTTCCGTCGCGATACGCTGCCATGCCCGAACGGTCAGCGAGGTTCTGCTGCGCAAGATTCGCAACCGCCGGGCCGTGAATCACCTGACCGGTCACGTCGAAGCGCGAGCCGTGGCAGGGACAATCCCAACTCTTCTCAGCGGTGTTCCAGCCAACCAGGCAGCCGAGGTGCGTGCAGACCGGCGAAACACCATGCAGCTTCCCCTGCTCATCCTTATAGACAGCCACCTTTTCGCCATGATGGTTAACGATGGCGCCTTCGCCAGGAGGAATGGCATCGGGGAACGTTTCGCCACCTGCCAGCCGATCCCCAATGAAGTGCCGCGCAACATTCGCCCCTTCCTTCAGCAGTTTCGCCGCCGATGCCCGCAGGTTGAGGCGACTCGGATAGTATAGTTCGGCCCAGGGATTGACCACGCCTAGGATCGCATCCGCAATAATCATCCCAGCGAGGGTGCCATTGGTCATGCCCCAGGCACCGAATCCGGTCGCCACATAGAGATGGTCAGCGCCCGGTCGCAAGCGACCGATATACGGCACTCGATCGACGGCATAGGTATCCTGGGTCGACCACCGATACACGACCTGATCGCAGCCGAAGCGTTCGCGCGCGAAGTGTTCAAGCTGGCGGTACCTCGCGTTCGTGTCCGGGTCCTCCCCGGGACGGTGTTTTTCGCCGCCAATCACCAGAAGGAGACCGTCGGGCGAGGGCGCGGTCCGCACGGATCGGGTTGGCTCGCCGATGCTGATATACATGCCGTGCGGATCGGTTCCTTCGTTGGCCCGCACACAGATCACGTATTCGCGGCGGGGGAACACCCGGGCGAAGAACAGCCCGCGATCGAGGATCGGGTAGTGGGTCGCGACCACGACATCCTGCGCCTGTAGCACGCCCTGATCCGTAATCACCCGATGGGGGTTGCTCTCCTCGACATCCAGCGCCCGCGTATGTTCAAAGATGAAGCTGCCAGCGCCTGGAATGCGCGCCGCGAGCTGCAGCAGGTACTTGCGTGGATGAAATTGGGCCTGATGGTCGACGCGAAGTGCGCCAGCCACCGGAAAGGGCAGGCCGGTTGCCGTGACCAGGGAGGCGGGCAGCCCGAGGTTCTGCGCTGCCGTGACTTCCTCCTCCAGCATGGTGAGATCGGTGGCGGACTCGCTGTAGCAGTAGTTCGGCTTGCGCTCGAAATCACAGTCAATGCCATCTTCCGCGACAAATTGGGCAATCCGCTCAAGGGCAGCCTGATTGGAATGGGCATAGATGCGGGCGGCATCTTCCCCAAACGTGTCGATCAGGTCGGCATAGATCAGGTTGTGCTGGGCGGTGACTTTTGCGGTCGTGTATCCGGTCACGCCCCGGACCACCTGATCCGCTTCGATCACCGCAACCGTTTTTCCCGCCTGCTTGAGCAGCGTGGCGGTGGTCAGGCCAGCGATGCCTCCGCCGAGGATGGCAACATCGACGGTGAGGTCCCCGAGAAGTCGTGGAAACGTTGGGCCCGGTGCCGTCGCGATCCACAGGGACATGTGTTCAGGGGGTGTGTCGACCATACCAAACCTCCAGACATGCACGAGTGCCAGCGCACTCGCGCACCTTTCAAAAGCAGGGTGCCACAGGATCAACTGAACGCGGCTCCAGCCTGTCTTAGAAGCGGGAAACCAGCGCCATGCATCGCGGACCCTCACGCATCGCGAGAAACTCCGCCCGTAGCGCCGGATTCTCGATGTACGCGCCCCGCCAGACCGTGGTCCGCGTCAGCGGCGCGCCGTCGCGTACTCCGCGCATCTGGACACACAAATGGTGCGATTCCAGATACACCGCCACGCCGTGTGGCTCCACCATCGCCTCCAGTCCATCGGCGATCTGCTGTCCTAGCCGCTCCTGCACCGTGAATCGCCGGGAAAACAGCCGCACCAGGCACGTCAGCGTTAAGATGCCGAGGATCGACTCGCGCGCGAGATAGCCGACGTAGGCGTGTCCGATGAACGGCAGCGCATGATGCTCGCAGAGGGCAAAGATGGGGATCGGCCCCTCGATAACCTGGATCAGGCAGCAGTCGGGACCGCTCTGGCACTCCGTCTCGAAGGCCGTCAGCAGCTTGGGATCGCCGTCGTAGCCCGCCGTGATGTCGAACAGGGCGCGAATGAACCGCTGCGGCGTTTCGCATGTGCCGGACGCGTCGAGGTCCAGCCCCAAGGCGGCGAGGATGTCTGCGGCATACGTTTCAAACGTTCGGAGTTGCTCGTCCGAGCGGTGGCGGCGGCGCAGGTGCAGCGCCTGGTCAAGGTCCTGATCGTGAAGCGATGTGGGCATGATGCAACCTGACTCCTTCTCGACCTCGTGTCTGGTCGCTCGTCGGTATCCATGCGGTGTCTCGGCTACGCTGGTAAGCGCCCGCGCAGATCTGCGGCCTCCATCGGCCCCGGCTCCGCGATCAAGCGGCGGGCAGCGTCCACCTGCTCCCAGACGTTCCAGAGCAGCACGCCCCGCACTCGGTCGTCCTGGAGGTAGTAGAGGACGCCCTCACGGAATGGCTCCTTCCAATCAGCGACGATTGTATGGCGGGCGTCAAGCTCGCCTACGGCCTCATAGCCCAGGTCAAACAGATCCGAGTAGAAGAACGGCAGATGCTCGTAGGGCGTGGGATCACCAGCGATGTTTTGTCCCGCGTGCTTGCCCATCGTGAGCGCGTTGTCTTCGTGTTCGACGCGCAGCCGCTTGCCGAGGGCCGGGTTCCAGAAATTGGCGACATCACCGGCGGCGTAGATGTCGGGATGGCTGGTGCGCAGGTATTGGTCCACCACGATGCCGTTGTCGACCGTCAGTCCCGCCCCCTCCGCCAGCGCGGTTGTCGGCTCCACGCCGATTCCGGCGACGACGCCATCGACCAGGAACTCCTTTCCGTCGTTCGTCCGCAATGCAACCTGATCGCCGCGCTCTTTCAGACCCTGCACCGTCTGCCCGGCGAGAATCTCCACGCCCCGGTTCTGGTAATAGTCGTTGAGGAACAGCGCTAGGCCGCGCCCAAAGATCCGCTCGCCGATCCCGGCGTCCGGGAACAGCATCACAACGTCCTTGTCGTTGGTCGCGAGCGCGGCGGCGATCTCCGAGCCGATAAAGCCGCCACCGATGACGGCAAACCGCTTGCCCTGCTCGGTGCGCGCGCAGACTGCGGTAATCGTCGAGGGTACGGAAATAGATCACCCGATCGCCACCCCAGTCAAAGCGGCGGGGCGTGCTGCCGGTCGCCAGCAGGAGCTTGTCAAACGTGGTCACCTGCCCCTGATCGTCGATCACTCGTTTCTGCCTGGCATCCAGCGCCTGCACCCGGCAGCCGAGCATCCACTCGATCCCGTGATCGTCAAGATCCATCCAGACCGATTCGATCGGTTTGCCCTGCCAGAGTCCTTTGCTGAGGAGTGGACGTTGCTAGGGACGCACCTGCTCGGCGCTGATGATACCAAGCGGCATATCGGGATCAACGGCGCGAATACCCTGGACCGCCGCTGCCGCCGTCATGCCGCCGCCGAGAATCAGATAGGGAACGTGTACCATCAGTTCCTCCAAGGCGGACGGAACGACCCACAACGCTGGGAGTCGTCCCGCCCAGAAGTGGGCAGATCAGCGTTCGACCACGCTGACCGTACCCTGCATATCCTGCGCATGGTAGGTACACACGTAGGCATACGTGCCGGGCTGATCGAATGTGATGGTCCCGGATTGACCTGGACGCAGATCTAGTATGGGAACGGTCCCACCAGCGACGCTCACCGCGTGCGAAAAGTTGTCGGTATTGCGCCAGGTCACGGTGGTCCCAACCGGCACCTGGATCGCCACGGGGTCGAATCGATAGCTCGGCGGCATCAGCACCTCTGCGCGCTCGATCGGCGCGTTCGCCGTCTGTGCCGCCGAGGCGCAGCCTGTCAGACCGAGGACCAGCGCCAATCCCAGGATCAACCCACGTGTTCGCGAAGGTTTCATGTCAGGCCCTGACAGCCGTCGCGCGCCGCGTGCTGAGGATGTGCTGCGGAGCACCCACGAAGATCAGGCCAAATCCAACCAGATCCAGCACCTCGGAGATGGTGTGAGCGAAGAGAAAAACGGTCCAGTCGAGGTGGTAGGTCATATAGCACAGCTCAGCCAGCGCGTAGAGCATGAAGCCCCAGCCTAGCAGCGAGGCCGCAGCCTCGAACGAGCGGTAGGCGAAGAACGCGCCCGCGCCAAAGCCGATCAGGTGGACGAGCAGAAAGATCGCTGGGGGGAAGCTATTGATGAATGATCCGAATGGCATGATACTCCTCCTGGTGTTTCCACGCACGTTATGTCGTGCAGGGAGCGTGTCCGTGTTGCGCCTTGCCTACGAGTACCCGCGCCTCCCCAGCGCGTCGGATGTCTGGTATGATGGAGCCACGGCAAGGCAGACTGTTTCGATGCATGGTCCCAACTCGTCGTCGGGCGCGCTGGTGGTACGATCGCCAGCGCGTCCAGGTGTTTATACATCGTGTTCGCTCGCAGACCTCCTTTCGGTCTCGTCGTCGGTCGGCAGAGAAGCTCTGCCCGCGAAGATCCCGACCAGCGTCATCGCCATCCCAGGCAGCGCGACGGCATGCAGCGACCAGCCATCGTGTCCCAGGTACCCATCGACCGCTGCTGCCCACGCGAGGGGCAGCGTGTGATAGAGCAGACCCAGCCCGCCGCCAGCCAGAACCATCATGAGTCCAACCCGCATGAGGCCAGGCAATGTAGCGAATCCCGCGTGCAGACGTTCTACCATCGTCATCCACCTCCTACCGATTCGTGGTTACGCTTGTTCATCCAGCAGAAGGCGCAGATGTTGCAGCCAGTCGTAGCTCCGCCCGCCGCTTGCGAGGGCGCGCAGGGTTGCCTGGGTGTTCGGTCCAAGGACGCGATCGGGATGACTGCCGAGATCCTGGAGTACCGCGGCGAGGGCAATGCTGTGACGAATGTACCCGCTGACCAACTCGACCAGCAGCGCCTGCTGGGTCCGCGCGGCGAGCGTGTCCTCGCGTGGACCGACCTCGCCCGCCAAGACCTCGGCTCCGTCGGAGGCGAGGACCAGCCAGCGGCTGGCGGTCGACACCGTGCGGTAGGGATGGATCTGCCCGCGGCAGCCGCCGCAGGGCGTTGGACAGGCAGTCAGGCACAGAGTTAAAACGTTCACGCCCCGTGCCTCCGCTTCGACGAGTGGCGCGGCGAGAGCGCGTGCCTCGTCGGGCCAGATCGCGACCAACAGCCGCTCCTGGGTTGCATTGATCAGCGAGCGCGCATGCTCAAGCAGCGCCCCATACCCGCGCACTGTTCCGATCTGTGCCTGCTCTGTCGGGGCGGACACTGCCGCCAGCGCCGTGTGCGCGGCCTGGAGGGCGTCTTGAACCCGGTGTCCAAGCCGACGGACAAGCTCGGTCGCAGGCACCGGAGCAAACCGCGCCCCGGTCGTCTCGTCTACCCGAACTACCGCGCCCCGCTCCTCCAGCTTGTGCAGGACAGCATAGATATTGGCGCGCGGAATGCCCGACGCTTTGGCAAGCTCATACCCGTTGAGGGGGCTGCGCCGGAGCAGGGCAACATAGGCCCGCGCCTCGTAGTCGCCAAATCCAAGCTCCTGCAATAATATCGTGGCCTCTGTCATCGCTAACCTTCGATGCGTAGTTGCTCCAACAACTACTATACGATCAAGATACGCCCTGCCTCCTGCGATGGCTACTGTCCTTAAGTCTAGTCCAGACAAGCACGGCTCACTGAGGCCCCCGGGTTCCCGATCGAGGATGGCGTGGCGCAGCGCATGGTCGCCACTACCGCGCTGTATGTCGATAGTCTCATCGCACCGCAGCTTCAAGATCTTGAGCGCAACCAGCCGTTCACCGAGGAACATCGCGCCAATATCCGACCAACGTCCTGGCGGTCCGCACGCATACAAACACGCCCTGAGCTTCGTACACTCTAATACCGCCGCTCACCGTCGCCGGAACGCGACCATCCCCTACGGCCTGTTCTCTGGTATGCGCCTAGGCGGACTCACTTCCAAAGGAGCTGTACACGATGCGACACACCACCCACACCCATCCAGCCCATTGGCTTGCATTAACGTCATTGGCGGTCTTGCTGATCGTGCTGTTCGCCGAACGCGCCTTTGCCCAATCGGCAACGTTTGTCAGAACGGACTATCCCCTGCTCGGAAATACCCACATCGCCGCTGATTTCAACGGCGACGGCAAGCAGGACCTGGCTGGTTCCGGACTCAACGCCGCGTCGGTGATGCTCAATACCGGTGACGGCACCTTCCGGCCAACCGTGAGGTATCCGGTTGCGGGACAAACGCAGGACCTCACCGCTGGAGATTTCAACGGCGATGGCAACATCGATATCGTCGTCACGATCAATACGCTGGAGATCAGCCTGTCCCTGCTCACCGGCAACGGCGACGGCACGTTTAACGCGCCGGTCCATTTTCCAAACACGTCCGGGGCCGACGCCGACACCCCAGCCGAGTTCGGCACCGACCCCGATCCCGACCCGGACCCCGACGCCGACGCCGACCGTGTCGCTGGGGTGCTATCAATCGAGTGCTGATATTTCTTGGGGCAGCTTCGACTGTGAAGCCTCAGCGTCAGGGGGGAAACCAAGTTATACCTTCCGCTGGTATGAATACATGAGTTCGGGCTACGTCTTGATGAAACAGGAGGCGGGCGTCAGCTACAGCATCTACGGGAATGGCTGCCAGACCGGGTCACGACCACGGGTGCAGGTGATCGTGATCGATAGTGCGGGCGCGCAGGCGTCTGCGACAGCGAGTCTCACCTGTTACAAGTATCTCCCGTAATGCCGAGATCTGTCTCTTGCTCTCGACTGGAATTGAGGTATTCGGCGAAGGGAGGGCGAGCGTCCGATGCTCGTCCTCCTTTCACCCACTGCACCTGGTATCACAACGAACGTTCTTGGTTAAGACCCGCTGTACCTACCAGCGTCAGACACGCCGTGGTCTCTGTGAGAAGCGCCGGATGCTGGCTCCGGAGCCAGGATCACGGAAACATCAACGGCCGTCCCATCATATACCTCGACACTCAATAGGATTAAGGCGGTAGTGTCCAGATCGTCGAACAGGCACAAGCACGTTTGGATGCTGCTCGGCGTGGGCGGCGTCTCGCAGCGGCGGACATTCCACGGGATCGGCAGCTGCGGGGTGGGGAGCCGCGATCGCACGACCCCCGCACACGGTCGGCTGCTATCGGATGCTGGCGGCGCAGATCGCTGACCAACTCGGTGATGGCTGATGAGCTGAGGTACTCCAGCCTATCGTCCCACCGCAGCGGCAGATTCTTCGCAAGGATCAGGGGCCGCAGGGCGGTCGTGCGCACCGCCGGCACATCGTCGATGTCTGTTGCCCTATACGCTGGTCGAACTAGGCGAGATAGGTCGCGAGATCGGGCGGCTGGGGGTCGGCATTGTGGAGCGTAGCCATCACACAATCCAATCACTGGGAGCCGGATGCCACTGATCCTGGCACCTGCCTTCCGTCTAGCATATGGCACGGGAGTGGTGTCACGCGAGTCGCCATCTCCATGACCTTTCGGCCCGATCCGTGTTCTCCGCCACCGCTGGCTTGCCGACGGTGTTCTCCGCCACCGCTGGATAGTGCATCAGGCTGGAACGGCGCTGGGCGGTCAGTGACCCGGATGCTCGGCTATGGGAATGGAGGACAGCACAGCGAATGCACCGTTCGAGGATTGTGCGTCCCTGGCGACGCTGCACCGGATTGGGGGGTCGCCACCAGTCCCTCGTGCTGCTGCAAGCGTCGGCTTCCCTGATGATCCGGGTGCTGCCTAATCGTCATGGGACACGGGCTGCGCCGTTGGTGGGCTGATCGGTGGTTGGGGATTGTGCCAGCGGGCAGCGGTGTCGCAACGAGGTTGCCCGCGCGCAGGTCGGGCGCCAGCGCCTCCGGCAGCTCCGTCAGGCGCTCGGCGGGTCACGAGTCCGGCTCGCCCACGCTATGTGCGCTATCTAACGCCGCGAGCGCCTGGCGGGTCTGCTCCGTATCGGGATTCTGCGGCCCTGGCCGTTGCGTAAAGATCGCCAACGCTTGCTCAAGATAGGGCCGCGCTTGCGCAGCTTCCCCTTGGGCATGCAGCAGTTCACCCAACCCCTTTAAGCTCCGGGCCGTGTCAGGATGGTCCGGCCCCAACACGCGCTCCTGAATGGCAAGCGCCCGCACATAATAGCGCTGCGCCTCCGCGTCCTGCCCTTGCTCATTGAGTACGAAGCCGAGGTGGCTAAGGCTCATTGCCGTGTCGGGATGGTCCGTGCCGAACACCCGCTGCCGGATCGCCAACGCCTGCTCATGGTAGTGCTGCGCCTCCGCGTACTGGCCTTGGGCGGCGAGCGCCACGCCTAGGATCGTGAGGCTTTCGGCAGTTTCATAATGGTCGGTCCCCAGCACGCGCTCCTGGATCGTCAACGCCCGCTCCAGGTAGTGCTGCGCCTCCGCGTACTGCCCTTGCGCGGCGAGGACCTCACCCAGGTTCGTGAGGCTTTGGGCGGTACTGGGATGGTCGGCTCCCAGCACGCGCTCGTAGATCGCCACCGCCCGTTCATAATAGCCCTGGGCGGCTGCGTACTGCCCTTGCGCCCAGAGGATCACGCCTACGTTGTTGAGACATTGCGCCGTACCGGGATGGTCAGCCCCCAGCACGCGCTCCTGGATCGTCAACGCCTGCTCCATGCAGCGCTGCGCCTCCGCGTACTGGCCTTGCTTCCAGAACACGTTGCCCAGGCCATTGAGGCTGCGGGCCGTGTCGGGATGGTCCGTGCCCAGCACGCGCTGCCAGATAGTGAGCGCCTGCTCAAAATAGCCCTGGGCGGCTGCGTACTGGCCTTGGACCCAGAACACGTTGCCCAGACTGTTGAGAGTCCCTGCGGTGTCGGGATGGTCAGGACCGAGCACACGCTGCCGGATCGCCCGTGCCTGGTCCAGGCAGCCCTGCGCTTCCCCATAGGCACCGAGTTGCAAGAGATGCACGCCTAGCGCATTGCGTAACGCCGCCGCGCGGGCATCCGCACGGGCCTGGGCTGCCTCGGTGAGGAAGCGGAGATGCGGCTGGAGGGCGAGCAAGGGGCGAACATTATTCGTCTCGTTCAGGGCATCCGCCACCTGCAGCATCGTCGCTTCCACCGCCGCCTGCGCCATGTCGTGTCCCAGCACCGCCTGCACAAAGGCCACCACCAGCCGGTGCATGCGCAGACTCCCCGCGGCGTCGGTGTCGAGCAGCCCCAGGTCACTCAGGCGCAGCAGGGCATCCTCGGCCAGCAGCGTGCGCTCCGCGTCATCCTCGGGCAGATGGAGCGTTTGGAGGACGAACCACCGCGGGATCGGCTCCCCCGGCGCGAAGGAGGCAGCATAGGTCAGGAGTGTCAGTGCCAGCGCGTCGGTCGGATCAGCCGGATCAAGCCGGGCGTAGCTCTGCTCGAAGGTGCGGGCCACATGCTGCACATGCTGGGTGGGCGACAGCCCCGCCGCCTGCAAGGAGCGATCGTCGAGGATCGTCGGAATGTGCAGGCGTTCAAGATACTGGGCCGGGGTGAGCGCATGATGGTAGCGCGCCAGAAAGCTCCCCGCGAGATGGAGCGCCAGCGGCAGATCGCCCAGTGTCTCAGCGATCGCCGCCACGTCGGCATCATCCGCTGGCAGATCGACGCGGAACTGCCGGAGCAGGGTGATGCTCTCCTGGCGGGGCAGCACGTCCAGGGGTAGTGCCTGCACGCCCAGCGCCGCGTCCCAATGATGACGGCGACTGGTGACGAGGATGCGGCAGCCGCCATGCGTCGGGCGCCACGCGCCCAGGAGCGCCTCGTCCTCGCAATTATCGAAGACCAGCAGCCGGGGGAGCGCGCGCTCCCACGCCGCCCGCACGAGGTTCACCTGCGTCGCGAGGGGCAGTCCATCAAACTCAGGACGGAGATCCATGCCGGCGCTGCCGCCACAGGCCGCGATTTCCGCAGGCACCGCCGCGGGATCGGCAAAACTGAGCCAGAACACGCCGCCGGGAAAGAACGGCCCATACCGATGGACGAACTCACACGCCAGTTGCGTCTTCCCGATCCCACCGAGGCCGGTCGCCGCCGCGATCTCCACCTGTCCAATCGCCGCCGTCCCACTCACCGTCATAGCACGGGCTAACTGGCGGAGATCGGCATCCCGTCCCACGAACAGCGGATTGCGGCTGAGCGGCATCCGCGAGCCGGGTGGCAACGGCGCAGGTGGCGGCACCGTGTCCAACGGCAGCGGTGCGATCGGTAGCTGCGTGGGAGCCTGCGGACCGGGAACGCCAGGAGCGAGGATCGGCGGTAAGCGATCGGGGCTGCGCTCCCCACGGGCGACCAGGAGAAACACCGCCCGCTCGTCGGGGGCCAGCCCCAGGCAGGTCGCCAGCCGTTCCGCCAGCCCGCGCGAGGGCCGCTGGAGGTCTGCTTCCTGTTTGCGGATCGTGATTTCGGCGCAGCCCACGCAGTGCGCTAAGGCGGCCTGGGTCAGGTCGAGGGCTTTGCGCCGACGGCGAATCCACGCCCCGAGCGATAGCTCATGCTCACCATCCTCTGGCATAGCTTGTTCTCCCCAAGGTAGGAGCGACACCTGCATCCGGTGCCGACATCCGGGGCAGGGTGGGGGGATCAGGGTGATTATACACGGCTTCCGTCCGCAGCGGGAGTCGCAGCGCGATCGCCGAACCTGGCCCGATGTCCCTTAACTCTATCGTAACGCTATCGCTTTTGGATCGGAAACCGTTCGCACAAGGTGGCAGAAATCTGGTGTACTACTGCTAGCGGAACTGCGCTCGCGACTCGTTCCCGCAAGGAGGTGCTACACCGGGCAGGGGGTCTACCGTCACGTCCACGGGGATGTCCTGTCCGTCCCAACGATGCACCGAGTATCCAGCCCCGTTGGTCGTGGATGGACGGCGATGCTCCGCGCCGCCGGAGGACGTGCGATGCGTCCGGCAGCGCGAGAAAGGAGTCAAGCGACCGCATTCGGCATACCATCGGCTCATCCGTCTCGTGTTCGGTGATCAATCAATCGAGGGGGAGACAGCTATGCACGCGCCCGCTCAAGATGACCCCACCGCTGCCGCTCCAGCGGCATCCCCATCGCCTCAGGCGTCGTCGCCGGATCGTGAATCAGTCCCATCGGAGAGCGTTCCTCACCACGCTTCGCACCCGGCGATCAGTCGCCGCCTCTTTCTTGGTCGGGTTAGCTCGCTGACCGCCGTGATCTCGGCGACCGCTGCCGGATTTACCCTCAACGTCCTGCCGCAGACCGCCAGCAGCGCCGTCGCCGCCGAGATCGGCCCGCTCCTCGGTGCCGCCCGTGCCGACCGCGCCCGCCAGATCCGCGTCGCCGCCGCCGATTTTCAGCGCAGCCAGCCGCTCGGCACGCACCCCGATAACGGCGACGAGGCCCGCTATGCGAACAAAATCGCCAGCTCGACTAAAGCCCTGCCGCACAACACGCTCGGCGAAGTCAATCTCACATCGTACAACCAGTTAATTACCGCGCTGCGGACCGGCAATGCCGCCGATTTCGAGGCGATCACGCTCGGCGGCAGCCGCCCGCTGGTCAATCCGCAGGCGTCCTACCACTACACGCTCGAAGGCGCGGACTCGCACGCCCTGGATATTCCGCCCGCGCCCCAGTTTGCCAGCGCCGAAGCCGCCAGCGAGATGGGCGAGTTGTACTGGATGGCGCTCGCCCGCGATGTGTACTTCGACGATTACGCAACCGACAGCACGATTGGCGCCGCCGTCACAGATCTCAATCAGTTCAGCGCCTTTCGCGGCCCGTCACCCGTCACGCGCACCACCATCTTCCGCGGCACGTCGCCGGACTCGCAGGTGGGGCCGTATGTCTCGCAATTCTTGTATCGCGAGGTGCCGGAAGGCGTGCAGACGACCGTCCAGCGCAATCTGGTGCCGCTCCCGGGCACGACCAACGATTTTCTGACCAGCTATGCCGAGTGGCTCAGCATCCAGAACGGGAATCTGCCGACGCGATCGACCAGCTACGACAGCACCCGGCGCTATATCCGCAACGGGCGGGATCTGGCCGAATATGTCCACTACGATTACCCGTTCCAGGCCGCGCTCAACGCGGCGAATATCGTGGTCAACGCGCTGACGGGCCTGGCCTTTGACAATGATCCGAAGTACAGCCCGCGCGCCTACGACAGCCGCAATCCGTACCTGGGCTATCGCAAACAGTCGGGCTTTGCGACCTTTGGCAACGCGGATCTGCAGGTGCGGATCGCCAAGGCGGCGCAGTACGCGCTGGATCATGCCTGGTACCAGAAGTGGCTGGTCCACCGGCGGCTGCGCCCCGAGGAGTTCGGCGGGCGGATTCATAATAATAAGACCGGCGTGACCAACTACCCGATCGACCCGGAGATCCTGTTCTCGGAGGCGGTCAACTGGACCGTCAGCCGCTACGGTACCTACCTGCTGCCGCAAGCGTTCCCCGAAGCCGCGCCGGTCCACCCGTCGTATCCGTCGGGCCATGCGGTGTTCATCGGGGCCGAGATCACGATGCTGAAAGCCTATCTCAAGGAAGATTTCGTGATCCCGAATCCGGTGATCGCGAGCCGGGATGGGCTGTCGCTCGTGCCGGTGACGGGCGTGACGCTGACGGTGGGGAACGAGCTGAACAAGCTGGCGTGGAACATCGCGCTGGGGCGGAACTTCGGGGGCGTGCATTACCGCTCGGACGCGCGGGAGGGGCTGTGGCTGGGCGAGCAGGTGGCGATCCGCCTGATGCAGGACCTGAAAACGCTCTATACCGAGCCGTTCTCCGGCTTCTCGCTGACCAAGTTCGACGGCTCGACGGTCGTGATCTAATGCCGCGCTGCGCGCCACGCGCCGTCGTGCGCGGGGTGCAGACGCGGGAAGGTTGAAGCGATGCAGGAGCTACCGCTCCCAGGGGGCGGCGCCTGCGGAAAGGGATCGGTAGTACTATCATGCTGACACGAATCATGACCCTGGTGGCGATTGTTGGGACGTTGCTTGCACCGAGTATCCCCGCGACCGGGACGCCCGGAACGACGACTGGCTCTAGCACCAACTCATCGCCATCGAGCCAAGATGTTCGCGACCACTACATTATCGTGGTGCAGGCGGGGCGCGATGCCCGCGCCGTGGCAACGGCAGCCGGCGTGACGCCGCACCACGTCTATCGGCGCGTGCTGAATGGCTTTGTCGCCACGCTCACCGCCGCCCAGCGGATGGCGCTCCAGCGCCATCCCGACGTGACGCTGATCGAGGCGGACCAACTCATCGCAGCCACCGCGACACAAGCGGTTGATCCGGCGAGCGGGTTGTGGGGCCTCGACCGGATCGACCAGCGGGCGCTGCCGCTCTCGGGCAGCTACACCTACGGGCTGACGGGCGCGGGCGTCACCGCCTACCTGATCGACAGCGGCCTCCAGGCGAACCATCCGAACTTCGGCACCCGCGCCCAGAACGCCTACGATGCCTTGGGTGGGAGCGGCACGGACTGCCACGGGCACGGCACGCATCTGGCGGGCATCGTCGGCGGCACGACCTATGGCGTTGCCAAGCAGGTCAATCTACGCGGTGTGCGGGTGCTGGACTGTGATGCGCTGGGGACCGTCTCAAATGCCATTCGCGGGATCGATTGGGTCGCGGCGAATGCGGTCAAGCCCGCCGTCGCGACGATCGCCTTCAGCCCGGTCAATCTCGACAGCGGCAACAGTGGGACGCTTCAACTCGCCATCGAGAATCTGATCAGCGCGGGCATCTTCGTGGCCGTGTCGGCGGGCAACGGCAATGTCGATGGCTGTACCCTCCCACCGGCCAACGTCGCCGCCGCGTTCACGGTTGCCGCCAGTACCCGCACGGATTATCGCGCATCCTTCTCGAACTATGGCGCGTGTGTGGATAGTTACGCGCCTGGATCGGGTATCACCTCCGCCTGGATCGGCAGCACGACCAACACGCTGAGCGGCACCTCACAGGCGACCGCTTTTGTCGCGGGCGTGGCGGTCCTCTATAAAGCCCGCTACGGCGATCAGGCCCAAGCATCCGTTAATTCGTGGCTCATCTCGAATGCGACACCGAATGTCATTCAGGGGAATGTCGGGACCACCCCCAACCGCCTCCTGTATGTGAACTTGCCGCCCCTCCCGACGCCGACCCCGACCCGGACCCCAACTCCCACGCCGACCCGGACCCCAACTCCCACGCCGACCCAGACTCCCACGCCGACGGCCACGCCCTCTCCATTGAGTGTCACCGCCGTGAGGTGTTGGAATAATGGCTTTTCCAACCCGTATAACAGTGGAACGTATGAGTGTCATGGATCGGTCTCCGGTGGCACCGGCACCTACGTGTCCTACCGCTGGACTGAGCAGTCGACGCTCTCCGGCACCGAGCACTCCTGGACCACCTCCGGCCCAGACACGAGTAACACATGCACAGTCGGGATTACCTACTCGATCCGGCTGACCGTCACCGATAGTGCCGGAGCGACCGCCTACCGCCAAACGTCATTCGCCTGTAGATCCAGCGCGGAGTAAGCGGCACCAGGCGACGCAGCGCACACGGGATGCGCCGGTGACTCGTTCCTGAAAGGAGGTGGAGCAACCAACAATACTGCATGCTGTCACCTCCACGGGCGTATCCAGCGCTCGATCGGTGTGATCGAGCGCTGACCCGCTCTCTGGCACGGATCAACTGGCTCGGTGTGCGCAGGTGATCTCGGCTACCGAGATCACCGCCCAGACCAGCCCGTAGCTTGCACGCCCTTCACAGGCAGCTTCAGCAACCCTCACCGATGACCCTGATCACGCCCGCATCGGCTCGTGATGCGGCATGGTGGCGCACCGCATAAGCCGATGGTCCTAGCCTGGACATAGGCATACACGCCTCAATATTGGCAGTTAGCTAGCGACAACAGCGCCAGTGCCTTCGGTATGCTAGGCAGAGATACCCGGACCCGGGCTGGCGGTGCCACGTTGGCATCGACCGGATCATTCGCGTGAGAGAACTGTATGCTCTATCATCTGCCGCACCACCTGCAGGGATCTGCCGACACGATCACGGCGGAACTATCCCGGCTTGCCCAGCATGCCGGTCGCGTCCCGATCACGACGATCCACGTCGGCCCGCCGTACCGCAAAACGGCCGATTCTGCGACGCTCATCGAGGTACCGGATGCGCTGCACACGCTGTTTGAGGAGCGTATTGTGCCGGTTCTTGTCGGGCCGGATGTCAGTGGCGTGAACGAAATTGCCCCGATCACGCTCCTCCCGGAATGGACCCACCAGGCCCAACTGCGCCCGACCGTGGATGCCCAGCCGCTCGATGCGACCGTGTTGGCCGAGTGGACATCGGTGTGCCTCACGCTGGAGTGGATGCCCGGCAAGTGTCGCGGCATTGTGCGCTATTGCGCGGAGGATGTTCCCCGCCTGGAACAGCTCAAGACTCGCGGCTGGATCGTCACCCCACGCCCAAAACCCCTGATTCATGTTTGGCTCGGCTCCTGCGCCACCACCTTGCAGCCAACCCTGGGACTATCTGGGACGCACGTGCCGCAGATCCAGGCTCCGCTGCCCGAACAGACCAGCGGAGCAGTGAGCGCCAAGTCACTGCACGCTGCACCAGCGTCCCCTCTGCCTCACGGAAGCGTACTCGCCGACGCCGATGCGCCGGGCCTCCGCCTCGGCACGACGTCGGACGGAAGGAGCGTGCGCCTGGCCTAGCGTGCCCAGCAGCTTGCCGTCCTGGCACCGATCGATCGCCAACGGCTGGTCGCGCATGCCCTGGTGGATCGCGCGTTTGGGAGCGGCATGGCGGTTATCGCCGTCGTGCCGCGCGCCGTGGCCGACGCGGGGACTTTTGCTCCGTGGTCCACGCGAATGCGTCTCCTCGACGGCGCCAATCAGTGGCAGAGCGCGGCCCCGCCCTGGCGCTCGATCCCGCGCCCAGCCTTCGTGGACGCCTTAGCGCGGGTTGGGATCACCAAGGCACTCCCGGACGCGCTCCCCGAAGACTTAGGCGAGCTGCTGCACCAGCTCGGTGCTTCGCAGTTCTGCACCGAGCTGGTCCTCGGTCTCACCGCGCTCCCTGGCGATGATTTGCCTGGCGTGATTGCCACGCGGGGTGGCGTCCTGCTGCTGGTCGTCGACCAGCAGGAGAGGGATCTCCTCGCGGTGCCTGGCGGTCCAAGCAGCACGAGGTGCTGGCGGGCCAGCAGCGCGATGCAGGCGGCACGCACCGCCTCGTCGTGGCCGAGCAGGTGGCCACAGATCTCCTGTTCGACGGCGTGCAAGCGCGTGAGCGCGGCCTGGATGGAGGCGAGATCTGGCGCGCCGCTGGGCAGCGGGCCGTCGGCGGATGTGGTGGGAGCACGTGCCATACCGGGTAGTCCTTGATGTACTGCGGTGCTGGGTGGCGGCGGACACATGCGCATCCGTACCAGATAGAAATATACTATGATAGATGATAGTTATCAATACAAAGTTTTATAATACTACAATCATTGTCGCATGCTCGCTTCGGTCTCATGCTATACTTGTGGCTCAGAGACACGGGGTACTGATCTGCTCGCTCGTCCGGGGTACGCGCAGCGCTGGAGCGACACACCGATGGCTGAGGATCGCGTAACCATCTCGATTGCCGCATCGCTGAACCGCCGGATCGGGCGCGTGGCCGATCGGCTCCGCGAGCGCGAACTGCTCTTTGGGGGCGATCCCGCGCCCCGCCGCACCCAGCTGATCATCGCCCTGCTCGAAGCCGGCCTGCAGGAGGCGCAGCAGCTCCGCCAGCAGGGGCAGATCCCGCCCGCGGTGCGACGGCGGTACCCGGAGCCGGGCACGACGGTCGCCGTGCCGCGCGCCTTACAGCAGCGGCTCCAGATCGAGTGCCACGCCCGGACCAACGAACTCCCGCCGGCGGAGCGGCAGACCGTCGTGGTGCGCCACCTGGTCGACACGATCTTAACCGCCGCTGTGGAGCGCTACGAAGCAGCGCTCGCGGAGTGAAACGGAGCATGGGATGACCGACATCACCGACTATGAAAGCCAGAATCCGCGGGTAGCGCTGCCTAAGGCGGTCTTTCTCCGCGCGGAGCTAGCCGCGCTGCGCCGTTCACGCGAACAGGAGCGGCGGGTCACGCGCCGGGAGGTCGTCGAGGCGGCGATCCGCGCGTATCTCACGGAGGCCGAGCAGGCCCGCGCGGCGCAGCAGCCCATGCACGCCGAGCGCGTCGTGATTCGCTCGGGGTCGCCGACGGTGCGCATCAGCGCGGCGGTGCGCGCGCAGCTCGCGGCGGAAGCGCGGCAGCAAGCGATCGAGCAGCAGCAGGACGTGGCGGTCGGGCAACTCGCGACGGCGGCGGTGACGCGCTACCTCGACGACCTCAACGTGCCGTTCCCGCAAGAGAGCGGGACATAGCAGTTTGGTCGGCGCGATCACGCGGAGGCGCGGGATCGTACCCTTCGCGCCTATTGACGACTGTAATTCACAGTGGTACAACGCTGCTGACGGTCCATCAGAAAGGACGCAGCAATGCCACGCCTCACCCCGCAGGAGTCGCCGGATAAGCGTCCGGTCGCCAGTTGGTCGACGGGCAAAGAACGGCTCGATAGCGATAGAACGTTTCGCGGCTGGTTCATCGACGTGGGTCTGGACGACCGGCTCGACGCCGCCGGCTGGGAGCAGGGCACCCTGGGCCATCTCGGCGGCAAAACCGGCCTGCATTGGCTGCTGCCCGCGCCCTGCCCGCTCTATATCCTCATTCAGGGCATCCCCTATACGACCATGTCGGCGCTGGTGAAGACCGATGTCTCGTACAGCGGCCTCAAAGCCTGCTGGCCGCCCGAAGGCCGCAGCGTCCTCGGCTTCCAGGCGCTGCATCCCGATCTGCTGGCGGCGGGGTATCAGGAGCCGATCCCGTTCTCGGTGAAGTCCACCTCGACCGACGATCTGCTGGCCGCACTGCTCAAGCACCATGCGATCCTGGATGCCTGCGAGGCCGCGGCGAGCCGGAAGGGAACGCCGCGCACGTTCGAGTTCCCGACCCGCAGGCGACCAGGCTCGCCGCGGCGATTCGGATCAGTGAGCCGCGCCCGAGATGGCTGGCCACCTGCGAGGAGACCGTGCAGCACTGGCGGGAGTTGGCCGGGGAGATTCCGGCGCCCGGCACGGTGACGGCGACGGACATCGCCGGCCTGCGCTTCCTCCAACAGCGCTTTGCCACCACGCTGACCCGCGATTCCCTGGCGGCCGGCGTAGGGATTCGGCGCAGCTTGTTCCACGCCATTTCGGATGGGACGATCCACCCCGAGATCGGCCCCGACGAGGTGCCCGCGCCGCTGCGGCCGTATCTGGACGCGGTTGCACCGGCGGATTGGCTGACGCACGCTGCCGTCGAGGTGGAGCAGGCATATCAACACCAGCACGGAACCTCGATCTGAGGAGGCCGCTGAACCCACCCCGATCCCCCAACAGTCCCGCTCGTGGCCTAGCCCTCAATCGGCACGTATTGGCAGATAACGCGGGATTCCCAATGCCCGTGTCGAGGTATCCCGGTGCAGAGGGTCGGCATGCACGCGTGCTGGTCCAGCAGCAGCGAACACAGCACAAGGAATCGACGATTGACCGCGCACGCAGCTGATCCCCACCCATCACCAGCGGCTCCGCCAGCACCGGAGGCGCGGCACATCGATCTGGTGGTCTTCGGCGATCACCGGTTGGGGATGCCCCAGCAGGTGGCCCAGGCCGCGACGCTGTTTCAGCAGCAGTTTGGACGTCCGCCGACGGTCGTGTGCCTGAGCCCCGCGGCTGTCCAGCCGCCGTACCCGGTGCAGGTGCGGGCGCAGATCCCCGCCGGCTATCTATGGGTCGCTGGCGCCGTCGCCACCCGCGCCCCGCGCGGAGCCACGGCCCCGTTGCCCTGGGCAGCGGCGGCACCGCGCGGACCCCGGGTCGGGCAGCGATCGTGACCCTGCCGATCAGTCAGCGGGAGGGATAGAACCGGATTATACCGATAATCTATCTTCTTCACCATAACGCACGAAAATCCGAGAGCGGGTGCGCGGGACACCTTGCTCAGTCACGCGTTTGACTGCCTCGATCTTGAACTCACGTGTGTAGGCGTTGCGGATTGCCATCGCGTCACTTCATCAGCTTACGATTGTAGGCTACGTGTGGTACCCCCGAAACCGGGGGCAGCTCGGGCAGCGCAGTCAAGGCGTATTCACGTTGCGCACGATCAACGTAGCGTACTGCGCGGCGGAGGGTCACTTCACTCGGGACACGACCACGCGCTGGATGAAACGTGGCGACGAGTGGACGCAGCATGATGCTGCGTTCACTGAGCAATGGCAGAAATTGCCCGTTGATGGCTGAGAATCGCGGTGGCACTGACACCTACATGAACGTCCACTCCCTTTGTTCGCCGTGTGTCTGGTGCGGATCTGGGATGTGCTGGAGCATATCAAGGAGCGTGCTATACTGGCGGTAGTCCATGGTGGTCCTCCCTGCGAAGTTTGGTCACTTGCAAGGATACCACCCGATGGACGACGACGTTGACGGAGCCCTGATGCAGGAGCACGTTTGGAATACCGGATATTGACGGATGAACGATGTTTGACTGTCGTAGCCCCTGTATCGCCACCCATCGGTCGTTGCGTAAGCGCCTATCCGTCTGTTGAAGTGCGACTGAAAGAGGGTCACAGTGAGTACAAAACATCAACGTACACCAACGGAGCAGAACCGTATGCCGACTCACCATGTTCGACCTGAGTCCGGACAGACAGACCATTTGTCGGACATGGAGCGGACTGATGGTGCGACCTCGATCGTCACGCAGCCAGAGCGACTCCACCATGTGCACCAACCGCAGCAACAATCAGCCTTACGCCAGGCACAGCAGACGTATGGCAACCAGCATGTGCAGCGCTTGGTGTCCCAGGCACCGACGATACGGCGTGAAGCCGTTAAGGGAGCACCTACTAACTCCGGGCCGAATCCCGAACAGATCCAACGCGAGACCGAGACGCAGCTAGGTGCCGATGAGTTAACAACGCGCATCGCCCGCTGTATCGGGATCTGGGAAACTAACCGTGGGAAAGACGACCCGGCACCCAAGGAGTCAAGTCTCGACACGGTTGCCGGGGTTGCTGCCAGCATGGCGACGATCGAACAGGCTACCATGCCATACGCTGTCACTGCGCTCAAAAATCACAAGTCGTTGCGCGACAAG
This sequence comes from Herpetosiphonaceae bacterium, assembly GCA_036374795.1. NCBI lineage: Bacteria > Bacillati > Chloroflexota > Chloroflexia > Herpetosiphonales > Herpetosiphonaceae > Herpetosiphonaceae bacterium. The sequence continues at coordinate 580 of DASUTC010000295.1, read as the reverse complement.
GCAAACCCACCACTGACGATGAAGGAACTCAACGCAGCCGAGGCGCGCTGCAACGCCGTCGTAAAGCTGCTCACATTGGTCGGCAGCGCCGCGGCACAGGACACCCAGCCGGACGACTTCATCCAGAACCATGCTGCCGCCATAGCGGCGACCGGCCTGAGCAACGACGACGTCAAGACCATGTTCAGCGCCGTCGGCCTTAAAGCCACCATCGACGCAGCAAACGTCACGGTGAAGAGCAAAAAGAAAAAAACGGCAGACCTGATCGACGCGATCCCAGAGGCCGAGCGCCTGGGCCTGGGCCGAGGTAGTCTCAAGGCATACATCGAAAAACCCGTGAAATGGGGCGAGAACCGGGCTGCCTGGCAGCGCAAGGCCGTTGCAGCGATGCCCGACAATATAGGCGCTCGCATTGAGGCCGTCGCTGTGTCGGACACTGGTACCGGGCTCGCCATCCCGGTCATCAGGGCGCGGGTAAATACCGAGCTGGCCAAGAAACCTGTGCCGAGCGAAGTAGAGATCGTCAAGACCGTTGCGCAACAGAATAATCCGAACGAGGCGAATTACGGGCAGCACGTCT
>DASUTC010000294.1 GCA_036374795.1 Herpetosiphonaceae bacterium | reverse complement strand
GCTCTTTGAGTCGCCGACGATCGCCGGACTAGCCGCGCAGGTTCAGGCAGCGACCGAGACGGACGAGCCGCACCAGCCGCCGCCGATCGCGCGGATTGCCCGCGACGGCGACATGCCGCTCTCGTTTGCCCAGCAGCGGCTCTGGTTCCTCGACCAATTGGAGCCTGACAGTCCCTTTTACAACATGCCGCTGACCGTTCGGCTCAAGGGGCCGCTGCATCTTGAGGCGCTGCAAGACAGCCTCGACGAGATCGTTCGTCGCCACGAGGCGCTGCGCACGATCTTTCCGCTGGTCGACAGCCAGCCGGTGCAGCGGATTCTGCCGGAGGCGGGCTGTCCGCTGTCGTTGATTGATCTGCGAAGCGTGCCGCAGAGCCAGCGCGAGGCTGAGATCGCGCGGCGGCTGGCGGAGGAGACGCGCCGCCCCTTCGATCTTGCCCACGGGCCGCTGATCCGCAGCACGATCCTACGCGCCGACGAGCACGATCATGTCCTGCTGATCACTATGCACCATATCGTCTCGGATGGCTGGTCGCTTGGCGTGCTGGTGCGGGAGCTGGCCGCGCTGTACGAAGCGTTCTCCGGCGGCAATCCCGCGCCGCTTGCCGATCTGCCCGTGCAGTATGCCGATTACGCGGTCTGGCAGCGCCAGTGGCTCGCAGGGGAGCGGCTAGAGACTCAGCTTGGCTACTGGCGCACACAGCTTCACCCAGAGGGTACCCGTCACCCGCCCGTCCTGGAGCTGCCGCTGGACCGTCCGCGACCTGAGATCCAGACCTTCCACGGCGCGCGGCACACGTTTTCCCTGGATCGGGATCTGAGCGCCAGCTTGAAGGAGCTGAGTCAGCGGCGGGGCTGTACGCTGTTTATGACGCTGCTGACCGCCTTCCAGGTCTTCCTGCACCGCTACACCGGCCAGCACGACATCCTGGTCGGATCGCCGATCGCCAACCGGACGCGGGTCGAGCTTGAGCCGCTGATCGGCTTCTTTGCGAACACGCTGGTCTTACGCGCCGATCTGTCGGGCAATCCCACATTCGTCGAGGCGCTGGAGCGGGTACGCCAGGTTTGCCTCGGCGCGTATGCCCACCAGGATCTTCCGTTCGAGCGCATCGTGGAGGAGCTCCAGCCGGAGCGCAGCCTGCGGCAACAGGCGCTCTTTCAGGTTGCCTTTGCGCTCCAGAGCGCGCTCATCCCGCAGCTTCAGATCAACGGCGTGACGTTCCAGCACGTTGAGACGAATCTCGGAGCGGCAAAGTTTGATCTGGCCCTGTTCATGGACGAGCGCGACGACCACCTGTGCGGCATGTTGGAGTACAACACCGATCTCTTTGAGTCGTCGACGATCGAGCGCATGGTGCGGCACTTCGAGACGCTGCTGCGGGGCATAGCCGCCCGTCCAGACACGCCGATCGCGCAGTTGCCGCTGATGAGCGCTCCTGAGCGGCAGCAGATGGTATCGCCGACAGGAGCGGCGCGCAAGAAGCGCCAGCCGTCGATCGACCAACTGGTTGCGAAGCTGACGAGGAATAAGGAATAGGCTATGGCTGACGAACACCGCTCACGGCTGATCGACGGCATCGACGACCGAATCGTTGACCAGATCCGCCACTTCCTCGCGCAGCAGACGGGTCGCGCGCCCGGCGAGATCACGATCGAGCAGATCAACGAGCAGATCCGGCTGCTCCTGAGTCAGGATGATCACGCCGAAACCGTCGCCACGATTCGGGCACAGTTCGAGGCGCAGGTCGCGCAGCAGCCGGACTCGACCGCGATGATCTGCGGCGATGAGCAGCTCAGCTACCGCGAGCTGAATCGCCGGGCGAATCAGCTCGCGCGCCGTCTGCAAGCGGCTGCGATTGCACCGGATTCGCTGGTCGGCGTCGCGCTTGAGCGCTCGGCGCAGCTCGTGATCGCGCTGCTTGGGATCGTGAAGGCAGGCGCGGGCTTCGTCCTCTTCGATCCTGCCGACGCGCCGCAACACCTGGCGCGGAGCCTGGCGGGCATCCGTCTCTCGGCGCTGCTGACCAGGCAGCAGCGTGTCGCTGCGCTGCCCGTCTCGCACGTGCCGATCATCTGTATCGACGACGAGCCCCTGCCTGATGCCGACGAGGACGATCTTGCCACCGAGATACCAGATCACCACACGGCGTATGCGGTCTTTAGCGCCGGTCGCTACGCGCTGATCCCATATCGCGCGCTGACCGCGCGCATCCAGAATCTTCAAGAAGAATGCAGCCTGTCGAGCGCGGATGCCGTCTTGCAGCACGCAGCGCTCAGCCGCGATGCCGCGATCTGCGAGATCTTCTGGCCGCTGCTCGGCGGCGCGCGCCTGGTGATGCCGCCGCCGACCGCTGGCAAGCACCCGCCGCTGGCGCAGCTCATCGCCGACTATTCCATCAGCGTCCTGCGCGTCGTCCCCGCCGATCTCGCGGATCTGCTCGCGGCGCGTGCCGACGATCCACAGTTGCGCCTCGATTCGCTGCGCTGCGTGCTGTGCGAGGGCGAGCCGCTGGGCCGCGCGCTCGTCGATCGATTCTTTCAACATCTATCGTGCGCGCTCTACAACCTGTACGCGCCGCCGGAGGCCGCGATGGAAGTTACGATCCACCGCTGCCAGCCCGGCTATGCCTGGGATGTCTTGCCGCTGGGCCAGCCGACGATCTGGCCGATCTATGTGCTCGATCGACACATGCAGCCGGTGCCGCCCGGCATCCGTGGCGAGATCTATCTGGCGGGCGATGACCTCATGCGGGGCTACGCCGCCGCGACCGCCGCGACCGCCGAGGCGCTGCTGCCCGATCCGTTCGCCGAAACGCCGGGAGCGCGCATGTTTAGAACCGGCGACCTGGGCCGCTGGCTGAGTCACGGGGCGCTTGAGCTGCTCGGCTCTCGTGAGCCGTACCGCTGGCATCGCGGGCTGCGGCTCGATCTGCGAGACGTTACCGCGATCCTGCTTGGCGACACCGGGATCGACGATGCGGCGCTCCTGCTGCACACGCCAGGAGACGGCGCGCAGAAGCTTGTGGCCTATATCGTGCCGGGAGCGGCCTACTCGCTGGAGCGTCTTCAGGCACATGTCCAGACGCTACTCCCACCGCCGATGCAGCCGGAGATCTACGTGCCGCTCGCCAGGCTGCCGCTGACCGCCGCCGGAGAGATCGACGTGCAGGCGCTCGCTCGGATCGATGTCGTCGATCCGCGCGACCTCCGTCGCTTCGAGGAGCAGCTCCGCGCGCTGCCGGGCGTCGATCACGCCGCCGTGATCATGCAGGAGCAGACCGAAGACAGACCGCCGTTCCATCTGTGGGATCTGCTGCCTGGCCGCGACGCTTCCCCGGCACAGCCCGATCTGCTGCCGCCAGGAGCGTCGAGCGCGGCGACGACACCGCCGGACGACCACCAGGCGCTGGCGATTGCTCACGCGCCCGCGCTGCCGCCAGCCGCCGATCCAGTCGCGACGCTGCCGGATCTTTTGCGCCGCGCGGCTGCTCACGCAGCGCAGCATGGCGTGGTCTACCTTCAAGAGGACGACACGGTCATCACCAGCTCCTACGCCGCTCTGCTGGCGGAGGCTCAGCGCGTCCTAGGCGGGCTGCGGCGACATGGTTTGCAGCCCGGCGCGATGGTCATCTTCCAGATCGACCGCAATCAGGATTTTATTCCGGCCTTTTGGGGCTGTGTCCTGGGCGGCTTCGTCCCGGTGCCGCTGTCGATCGCGCCGACGTATGATCAGATGAATAACGCGATCGGCAAGCTGCACAATGCGTGGCGCATGCTCGGCCAGCCGCCGATCCTCTGCACCACGCAGCTCGCGCCCGCGCTGCGCTCCCTCGATCGCCTGCTGGACGAGCAGCCGTTTGATGTCGTCACGGTCGATCGCCTGCGCGCGAGCGATCCCGACACGCGCTGGCATGTGCCGCATCCCGAAGACCTGGCGCTGCTGCTGCTGACGTCGGGCAGCAGCGGCGTGCCCAAGGCGGTGATGCTCAACCACCGCAATATCATCAGCCGCTCGGCGGGCACCGCGCACCTGAACCGATTCTCTGAGCACGACATCTCGCTGAACTGGATGCCGCTCGATCATGTCGGCGGGATCGTCATGTTCCACGTGCTGGATACCTACCTGATGTCCAGGCAGATCCACGCGCCAACCTCGGCGGTCTTGCAGGACCCGCTCAGGTGGCTGGACTGGATCGAGCGCTATCGTGCCAGCATTACCTGGGCGCCCAACTTTGCCTACGGCCTGATCGTCGATCGCGCGGCCACAATCGCCCGCCGCACCTGGGATCTCTCGTCGATGCGCTTTATCTTGAACGGCGGCGAGGCGATCGTCGCGAGAACGGCGCGCCGGTTTTTGGAGATCCTCCAGCCGCACGGCCTTGCGCCCACGGCCATGCATCCTGCCTGGGGCATGTCCGAAACATCGTCGGGCGTCACCTTCTCCGATACCTTTGCGCGCGCCAGCACCAGCGACGACGATCCTTTTGTCGAGGTCGGCAGGCCGATACCCGGCGTCGCGCTGCGCATCGTCGATGCCGACAACCGGCCTGTCGCCGAGGATACGATCGGGCGGCTCCAGGTGAAGGGCCTGCCGGTGACGGTCGGCTACTACCAGCACCCACAGCTCAACCAGGAAGCCTTCACCGATGACGGCTGGTTCAGCACCGGCGACCTGGGTCGGCTGCGCGACGGACGCCTGACGATCACCGGTCGTGAGAAGGACGTGATCATCGTCAACGGCGTCAATTACTATAGCCATGAGATCGAGGCGACGGTCGAGGAGCTTGACGGCGTCGATGTCTCGTACACCGCCGCCTGTAGCGTGAAAGATCGGAGTCGTGGCGGCGATACCCTGGCGATCTTTTTCGCCTCGCCGCGCGCCGACTGGCCTGCGCTGCTCCAGTTGATCGCCGAGATCCGGGGCAAGGTTGTGCGATCGGTCGGCATCAACCCTGAGTATCTGATCCCGGTGCCACACGCGGCGATCCCAAAAACGGCGATCGGCAAGATCCAGCGCTCGCAGCTCAAGCAGCAGTTCGAGGCAGGCGCGTTCGACACGCTGCTGAAGACCATCGATCTGCACGCGCACAACCAGAATACGCTGCCGTCCTGGTTTTACAAAAAGATCTGGCGGCGCAAAGCAGGGCAGCGGCTGGTCGCTCCTGAGCGCATCGGGCAGGCGCTTGTGTTTCTGGATCACCTGGGACTGGGAGCAAGCCTCGCCGAGCGGCTCGATCGGAGTGGAACGCCGTGTATCCGCGTGGAGCGCGGCGACGAGTTCGCGAAGCTCGATCCCCGGCGCTACCGGATCGATCCGCGACAGCCAGAGCACTATCATCAGCTCATGGAGCGCCTGTCGTCGGATGGCCCGCGGCTCGATAGCATCTTCCACCTGTGGACCTACGATACTCACGACGGAGCGGTCTGTAGCCTCGAAGCGCTGATCCGCGAGCAGGATCGCGGCGTGTATAGCCTGCTCTGGCTGACTCAAGCCCTGGCGAGACGCGCAGCGTGCGATCCGCTCCGCCTGTTTGTGGTATCCAGCCATTCCCAGGCTGTCGCGCCAGGCGATAAGCTCGCGAGCGAGCGCACGCCGCTGCTTGGCCTGCTAAAGACAATCCCCCATGAGCTATCCTGGCTCGATTGCCGCCATATCGATCTGCCGATCGTCGAGCCCGCCGACAACGCGCTGGCGCTGGTACGAGAAGCCCAGATTCTGGAGCGCGATCGTGAGGTCGTCTACCGCGATGATCAGCGGATGATCCCACGGCTTCAGGAGGTCGATCTGCCGCACGAGCCGCTGCGTGATCTGCCGTTCAAAGCGCATGGCATGTACCTGATCACCGGAGGGCTTGGCGGCATCGGGATCGAGCTGAGCCAGTACCTATTACGGCACTATCAGGCGCGGCTCCTGCTGGTGGGCAGAACCAGGCTGCCGGAGCGCAGCGCGTGGCAGCAAGAGATCGAGCGGGGCACCGCTGTTGCCGAGCGTCTTGAAGCTTTCCTGGCGCTCGAGCAGCACGGCGGCCAGGCGCGCTACGAGGCTGTCGACATCTGCGATAGCGCACGGCTGGACGAGATTGTCTCGCGCGCGCAGACCGAGTGGGGCTGTACGCTCGACGGCATCCTGCATCTGGCGGGCGAGCTTCAGGAGCGCGCGCTGGTCGAAGAAACGCCGGAGAGCTTCGCGGCAACGCTTCGTCCGAAAGTCGAGGGCACCTGGGCGCTGCATCAGCTTGTCAACGATCACCCGGAGCGGCTTTTCGTCTCGTTTGCCTCGGTGAATAGCTTCTTTGGCGGGGCGACCGTCGGCGCGTACTCTGCCGCCAATCGCTTTCTCGAAGCCTTTGCGCAGGTCCAGGCCGACCAGTACGCGCTGGCAAGCTCCTGCTACCACTGGAGCATGTGGAGCGGTGTCGGGATGAGCCGCAGCTACCGCCTGACCGATGCGACTCGCGCGCGGGGCTTCCAGCTCATCACGGCCAGGCAGGGCCTCCAATCATTCCTGGCGGCGCTGCATCGGGGACAGCCCCAGCTTTTCATCGGCCTGGACGGCGGCAACCAGCACCTTCGGCAGTGGACGGAGGAGGCGCACGATCCACGCCGGAGCGTCTACGCCTTCGTGAGCGGCTCCGCGCCTGAACTCGCGATAGCGCAGGTAGCGCATCTGATGCCGAGCAGCGTGGACGGCAAGCGTCTCGACGTTGATCTTCGTCGGCTCGAAGCGCTGCCGCTGCTGGCAGATGGTCAGGTCGATCGCCGGGCGCTGCTCGATCCCGACGGCGCTCGCCGCCAGGGACCAAGCGCCAGCGCCGAGCCGCAGACCGATGTGGAGCGGATCATTGCCGCTATCTGGAAGTCGGTGCTCGATCGTCCGCAGATCGGCGTCCACGATAATTTCTTTGACCTCGGCGGACATTCCTTGCTGATGGCGCAGGTCCATAGTCGGCTGCGCGAAACCTTCGACCGCGAGATCCGGATGGTCGACCTGTTCAAGTATCCGACGATCCGATCGCTGGCTGCCTACCTGGCGCACGAGCACGACGAGCAGGCCGTGGTCCGGGCGTCGCGCAACGACGAGCCGCCGCACGCAGCGCCGCACGAGCGGATGGATATTGCGATCATCGGCATGAGCGGGCGCTTTCCGGGTGCCAGCAGCGTCGAGGCGTTCTGGGAGAACCTGCGCAGCGGCGTCGAGTCGATCACCGTCTTCTCCGACGACGAGCTGCTG
>DASUTC010000293.1 GCA_036374795.1 Herpetosiphonaceae bacterium | reverse complement strand
GAGGAAGAACTTCCATCTCCGTGATTTCAAAGGTGCTGCCCTTCTGCTCGCCTTTGGCAATCACGAACTTGCCAACTTCGAGTACCTCCGGGCCGAACTCTTTCTGCTTTCTGATCTGAGCATCCGCTTTAAGCTGCACCGTGGTCGTCTTGCCGTCGCTGCTCTTCACCGTGAACTTGGTTCCATCCACCTGCTCGACGGTTCCAGTGAGCGCAGCCGCCGCTCCAGTGCTGCCGCCGCTGTTTTCGAGCTGGTTGTTTCCCCCGCCGGTCGGCGCGCCGACCTGCATCGGGCCGCCGCCAAGCGCGCCCGCCGAGCCGACCTGCACATAGCCTGCCTGGTACACATCGCCCTGCTGCTCGCCCGACACCGTTACCTGATCGCCCTTCTGGATCTCGCTGGGCTGTGCGTCGCCCTGCTGCAAAATCTTTGCGTTCGGCGCAAGCTGCACCGTCACCGTCTGTCCGAGCATCGGACGCTTCAGCTGAATAGAGTTGCCGTCGACCTTTTCGATGACGCCCATCATCTGAGAACCCTGGTTCATATTATCTGTTGCTCCTTCTGGCGCTGGAGAGCCTCCTCGGTCAGCGATGAACCCGCCCGAAGAGTTGCCTTGCCCGGTGGTTGCGCCGCTCTGTGGCTGGCCGCAGGCGGTGAGCCCAAGCGCCAGGAGCGCGCAAACCAACAAGAACCGTCTAGGTTTCATGAATACCTCCATACAATAATCGAAAAACGGTAAATAGCCAATTCAAGACGTTGAGATGATTGCCACCTCCTCTAAAGGTCGATCGAGGCCAGAGATCGAGCGCCGCTGATCGAGCGTTAGTCGCTCCGCAGCGCTTCAATCGGATCGAGACGTGCCGCGCGCCGCGCGGGCTCGATCCCGAAGAATAAGCCGATCGCCATCGCAAAGCCCACCGCCAGCACCATTGAGCTAGCGCTCAGTGAGGCGCGCGATTGGCCCGTTTCGTTCGCAACCACGGCGACCAGCACCCCAAGCAAGAGGCCGATCAAGCCGCCGCATGTGCTCAGCGTGAGCGCCTCGATTAGAAACTGCGTCAGAATATCACGCTCGCGCGCGCCGATGGCTTTGCGTAATCCGATCTCACGGGTTCGCTCTCTCACCGACACGAGCATGATATTCATAATGCCAATGCCGCCGACGATCAGCGAGATCGTGGCAATCGCGCCCAGATAAATGGTCATCGTCCGACGCGACTCCGTCAGCGTGTTGATCAGATCCTGCTGATTGTCGATCGAGAAATCGTCCGCCCCGCCTTCGGGCGGAAGCCCGTGCTCTTCGCGAAGCGTGAGCGCAATCTGCTGCGCTGCCTGGCTGATGCTTTTTTCATCGAACGCCTGGACGGTGATCGAGCTGAGCGCGTGCTTCCCTGTGACGGAGTCGCGCGCGCCAAACAGCTTGGTTTGCGCCGCAGTTAGCGGAACGAGAACCGCGTCGTCGAGCGAGCCGAAGCTGCTGCCGCCTTTGAGCTTGAGCACCCCGATCACTCGAAAGCTCAACCCATCGATGCGGATCGATTGCCCGACCGGATCGGCGGTGCCAAAAAGCGTTGTCGCGACCCGCGAGCCCAGCACGGCGACATTCATCGAGCTTCTGACATGCGTTTCGCTAATAAATTCGCCCTGGTGGATCTGAGCGTTGCGCACTTCTTGATATACCGGCGTAACGCCGCTCACCATAGACGACGTGTTCGCCGCACCGGCGATGATCGAGGCAAAGCTTGAATACTCAGGCGACACCTTGGTGATCGCCGGATTCCTGCCAGCGTCCGATAGCGCCTCAACGTCGTTCATGATCAACGATCGCGATTTGCCGCCCTCGCTGCCGAAGCCACCGGAGCTGAGCGAGCCGGAGCGTACGGTCAGGAGGTTTGCGCCGTTGATGGTGATCGACTCGGTAATTTCTTCTTGCGCTCCCTTGCCGATCGCCAGCAGCGCAACGACCGCAGCCACGCCGATGATGACGCCCAGCGCGGTGAGCAAGCTGCGCAGCTTGTTAGCCATCAACGTCGAGAAGGCGATCCGCGTGCTTTCGGTCAGGCTGATGCCTTTGGCCTGAATCAGCGCCTCGATCTGCTCGTTGTATGTGCCGGATAAGGGTTGATCAAACGTGCTCATAGCTCATTTCCTTCTCGCGCACAACATCGCTCGCCAACAAGCCGTCGCGGATCGTCAGGATACGGTGTGCGTGATTGGCTATGTCCTGCTCGTGCGTCACCAAGACAACCGTAATACCCTGGGCGTTGAGATCGCCGAAGAGCCGCATGATATCTTCGCTCGCCCGTGAGTCAAGGTTGCCCGTCGGCTCATCGGCCAATAGCAGCGCAGGCTCTGCTACGAGCGCTCTGGCAATCGCGACACGCTGCTGCTGCCCGCCTGAAAGCTCACGTGGTCGGTGATCCATGCGCTCTTCCAGACCTACCGCTTTGAGCGCACGCGCGGCACGTTCCCGGCGCTCCTTGGGATGAAGCTCGCCCTGGTAGATCAGCGGCAGCCCGACATTTTCAAGCGCCGTATTGCGCGGGAGCAGGTTAAACTGCTGGAAGACAAAGCCGATTTTGCGGCTACGTACTGCTGCAAGCTGGTCTTTATTCAGGTTTTCTACCGGCACGCCATCCAAGATATACTGGCCTGACGTGGGCGTATCCAGGCAGCCGAGCAGGTTCATGAGCGTCGATTTACCGGAGCCGGACGGTCCCATAATCGCGACAAATTCCCCTTGCCGGATGTCGAACGTGACGCCGCGCAATGCGTGAACCTGAATGTCGCCCATATCATAGGTTCGCGCCAGATTGCGGACCTGAATCATGCTTTTCATAGGCTTCCTGCTGAATGAAGCGCTTCTCGAAGGCTACCGGTGGGAGCGGAGCAGCCGGTCGCTGTGCGGCTGCTCCGCGACGTAGTGTACCATCAGGCTGGGAGGTTGAGGGACACCCCCCAACTGTCCCCGTGCTGATACCGAGTCGGCTGGTTCCCAACCATGCGCCTTGATTCTACACTAAGGCAATGGCCGAGATACCGGCGGGCCTTGCGGACGCGCTCCAGTATTAGGTCCGATCTGGATCAGTGAGTTCCCCTGGTCAGCGCCGCCCTGCGTATCCTCGTTGGGCGACGTCGTCGCCACGCGGTCGCCTGGCTGCAAGCACTGCTTACCGGTATCCACACACTTCACGATCTCAGTCACCGTGCCGTTGGTAATACCAGTCTCGACGCGGACCGTCTCCAGCTTGCCTTTATAGAGCACCTGGATCGTCTTGCCCGGACCGACCGACTGGATCACGCGATTCGGCACCTGGATCACGCCCTGCTTCTGCTCGACGATGAAGCTTGTGCTGGCGGTCATGCCAACCTTGATGTCCGCGCCCTTGGCATCGAAATCGACGCGCACAAGATAGGTGACAACGCTATTCTGCTCCTGGGCCGTCGGCGCGATCGAGGTGACTTTGCCCTCAAAGCCTTGCTCCGGCAGTGCATCAAAGCTGATGATAACGGTCTGACCGACCTGCACGCGGGCGACATCGCTCTCGCTCAAATTCACGTCCAGGTGCAGCGATGATAGGTCGACCAGGGAGAATGCGGCGTTGCCCGCGCCACCGGTGCTGACATACGCGCCGGGCACTACCGAGAGCGCGGTGATCGTACCGTCGAACGGCGCTTCCAAGATGGCCTGATCGAGCTTGAGCTTGGCAGCTTCGAGCTTTGCGGCAGCCTGAGCCACGCCTGCATCGGCTTTTTCAATATCCGTCTCGGCAACCGGAGATTGTAGCTGTTCCAGCCCGGCTTTGAGCTGATCGACCTGTGCCCTCGCGGCAGCGATCTCGGCGGGCGTGCCACCCTGTTTAAGCTTGGTAAGCTGCGCGCGCGCCTGATCGACCTGGGCTTTCGCGGCAGCGATGTCTGCCGCCGTGCCGCCCTGTCGGAGCTTGGCAAGCTGCGCGCGCGCCTGATCGACCTGCGCCTGTGCGGAGGCAACGTCTGGCGACTTAGGGCCTTTCGTGACCTCGGCAAGCTTGACACGAGCATCATCGACCTGCGCCTGTGCTATCGCGACATCGTTGATCTCTTGCTGCTTCGCGTTCTCGTAGGCGACTCTAGCCTGCTCAAGGCTCGTCTCCGCCTGGCTCAGCTGAAGCTGAGCGTTCCGCAGCGCCTCCTCATACTCACGCCTTTTGGCCGCTGCTTGATCCTCGTTGACGAACGGCTGCCCGGTCATCGGATCTTTACCACTCTGCGCCTGCTGGTTATCCCAGTACGCGCTGCTGTAGGCTTCCTGCGCCAACCGCACGCTATCGGCAGCTTTCTCCATGGTTTGCTGAGCGGTGGTTTTTGCAGCAGAAGCGCTGGCAGACACTTTTTGCAAGTTCTGTTCAGCCTGCCTGAGCGCCGTCTCGGCAGCGCTCACAGTGTCGGATGTTGGCCCGGAGCGGGCTTTCTGCAGCTGCGCCTCGGCCTGACGGACCACAGCTTCGGCCTGCGCGATGTCGGCGGCGGTCACGTTGCCTGTGCGCGCCTTCTGCAGCTGCGCCTCGGCACCTCTGATCGCCGCCTGGGCCTCTGCAACCTGCGCAGACGTCGTCGAGCCTTCTTTGGTTTCTTCTGAGTTCGCTTCGGCGGTCTGGAAATCTGCCTCTGCCTGTTGAACTTGAAGCCGCAGATCACGATCATCCAGGCGTGCAAGAACCTGCCCTGCCTTCACCTTCTGGTTCTGCTCAACCTCAACGTCCTTTACGCGCCCCCCGGCCTGGAAGAATAGATCGACGCTTTGTGCTGGCTTGACCGTGCCGCTGCTCTCGACCGTCACCTGGATATCTCCGCGGACAACAGGAATCGTCGAGACCTCACCGTTCGCATTGGTCTGCCAGGGCCGCCAGTATAAAGCAGCGGCCAGCACTATTGCTAAGACCGCGGCAAGGGCCATCAGCGGCCTGCGCCGCAGGCGGCGGCGAGGAGCTGGATCTTTGGGAGCTTTATCCTGCTTACGGCTGAATGGCAACCTGTTCTTCATATCGTTACACTCCTCTGGAAATGCTTCGACGGGAAATGCTTCGACGACAGCCGGAACTATCTACCCTAAGGCGGGCCTTAGGTCCACCATATCTTCAGAAAATCGGCTTGATCGATGTTGTCGTACAGCCGTATTTCATACACACGTTGTGCGTTGTACCATAAACCTGCAACATATATTTGCAGATGTGGGTTGATTAATCGTATTGTGAGTACGGCATTTACCCGACTCTGTTCACATTTTCCTATTTAGGAGGATACCAACAAACCTATCAAGATCTTGTGAAGATCTTGTTGACTTTCTGTTAGATTGGATACGGGCACGATTTCGACAGCGGCTACCGGGCCGACTCAAGCTCCCATGGCTCGAATCGAGCGCACGTTGTGCGAGGAAAGCGCCAACGACAGCCCATGTTCAACGGCTCGCTCGCCAGAGATAGCTCTATACTATTGTGCTGCTGGATGCTTGGGTAGTTCCTTGATCCTGGTCGCCGAAAAGCATTGGAACCCGATCGACTTCGACGGGTCGCGGCGATGCATACTCATGCTTGACACGCCTATTAATTTTGTTTATACTTTATCCAACATCAAAAAAATAGCTCAGTAGTATCACACTCTGATCCAGCGCAGAATCAGCATTAGTAATACTGCTGATGTTTTTTGCGCAAAATATCCAATTATCAGGTACAGAAAGACGGTCTTAACCACCAATGTCTTCATTCCTGAACCGATAGCATCTACCAAGTAGCAACACCATCAATCATTGGTTTCTTCTTATGACAACCTTATAGCCCACCGTAACAGGATGCACATTCCTTGACCAGGTCAACATTCAAGCCTGTTGGATATCATATAGGAGTCACTTGTATACCCCAATCTCCCATCATTAGCTGACACACAGCGCCAGGGCATTCCTTGACAGCAGCATACAAATTTCTTTAGCTTCGTCACAGCGTAAGGCACATGCCCTAGCCACAGCGCGCCGTGTGTATTCTACAGCCCTAATTGAAGCAGCCGTGTGTGTTCGTACTCCATGCATGAGCACGGATGATCGGTGGGCGAAGCTCAGGCCATACAAAGATCTCACGTTCGCGGACGATCTAGCTCCTGACAGCCCATAAATTCTCTAGCTCTGCTTGTCTATTGACAGCGCATCATGATGCGCTGTGCCGCTGAGCAACGAGCTGTGTTACCAGCCTCATATCACTCGTCCTCTGGACAATAAAGCCCTACGATGTGCTTTGTTGCTACTTTAGAGTCGCGATACGTGACTCGATTGTGTGTGAGTGCGATCAGGATCAGCATTGACTCTGGTATCTTCCTGTGGTTATAGACACTATCACTTGGGAGACAACTAAATACCTTAGCGCACACACATAACCCATACAGCTTTGGAATTGGGATCAAATCGAGCGATGCATGTCGGACAGAGCACAATTATGTGAGCATACTCGACATTCCGATTACCGAATATTTCGTGCAGTAATCCGAAGAGGTTGGTGATGAGTGGTTTCTCGTCCAGCAGTACGTTTCATCCACCTGAGGAACATACATATAAAGCACACCCTTCGAGTAACGTTAACCCACATACGCCTGATGCGAGTACCGAACGTAGCCGAGCGGCGCAGCAGATCGTTGTTACAGCTACTTTTACAGCCGAGCCGTTAGCGGAGGTTCTCGCTTTTTGGATGGATACGCTGGATCTTCCAGCCCAGATTGCATTCGCGCCTTACAATCAGGTATTTCAGCAACTCCTCGATCCAGGGAGCGCGCTGGCGAGCAATCACCACGGTGTTAACCTCCTGCTGATACGATGGGAAGACTGGCGGCAATTTGAAAAAGGCAGCGCGCTGGCGGACGAACGCACCGTCGATCTTTATACGACGATCGAGCAGAACGCGCGACAGTTTGTACACATCCTTAAAGCGGTCGCGGAGCGCACATCCGCGCGCTTTCTTGTGTGTGTGTGTCCTCCAACGCCGACCACAGATGCGCGCTATGCAGCGCTCTGTGATGAGCTGGAAGCGTATGCGCTTGCCGAGCTGGCGGATGCCGGTAACGTATGGCTGCTATCAGGTGCCGAGATCCAGGCGCGTTATCCGGTTGTAAACTATTATGATCGGCATAGCGACGAGCTCGGACATATCCCCTTTACCCCGGTATTCTTCACCGCGCTGGGAACGACCATCGCTCGGAAAATCTATGCCTTCCAGCACCCGCCCTACAAAGTCGTCGTTCTGGACTGTGATCACACATTATGGAAAGGCGTCTGCGGCGAGGATGGGGCGCTTGGGATCACGCTTGACGAGGCCCGCCTCGCGCTGCAACGATTCGTGGTTGCGCTGCACGATGCAGGCATGCTGATCTGTTTGTGCAGCAAAAACAATGAAGACGACGTGGTCGAAGTCTTCGAGCAGCGCGGCGATATGCTGCTGACACGCGAGCATATCGTTAGCTGGCGGATCAACTGGACGGCGAAATCGGAGAATCTCAAGGCATTAGCTGAGGAGCTACAGCTTGGCCTTGATAGCTTTATCTTTATCGACGATAACCCGCTGGAGTGCGCCGAAGTACAGGCGCACTGTCCAGATGTGCTGACGTTACAGCTTCCTGAAGACCCCAGCCAGATCCCGCAATTTCTGAATCATGTTTGGGCCTTCGATCGCTTGAAGATCACGGCGGAGGATGCGAAACGCACGGATCTTTACAAGCAGAACATCGCTCGTGAGCGCGCCCGTACTGCCGCGCTGACGCTCGAAGATTTCCTGGTCGATCTTGCGCTCAAGATCGAGATCTCGCCGCTGACGGCCCAGGCGCTCCCGCGTGTCGCGCAGCTCACCCAGCGTACCAACCAGTTCAACCTGACGACGATCCGGCGCTCCGAGGGTGAAATCCAAGCGTTTTGCCGGTCGGGGGCGGGCGAGTGCCTGGTTGTCGAAGTTTCCGATCGCTTCGGCGACTATGGCCTGGTCGGCGTGATCTTGTTCAAGACCGAAGCCGCCGCGCTTGTCGTAGATACGTTGCTGCTGAGCTGCCGGGTGCTGGGCAAGCGCGTCGAGCACCAGATGCTGGCGCGACTCGGCCAGCTTGCGCAGGAGCGCGGCCTGAGCACAGTCAGGCTGCACTACGTCACCACGAAGAAAAACCAGCCGGCCCGCGATTTTCTGGAGAGCATCGGCGGGGAGTTCAAGACTCAGACCGCCGACGGAGCCGCATTCGATTTCCCAAGCGACGGCGCGGAAACGATCGCCAGCCGACTGACCACGGTGCAGCTTGCTCCACAGCGAGATGTGCTGATCGAGCCTACGGATATGCTTCAGCCTGCGCGGCAGCCAATCGCGACACTGCGGACGAAAACCTCGCTGATGCAGCGTATCGCGGCAGACTTGCATAGCGCCGAGCAGATCCACCGGGCGATCGAGGAGCGACAGCGCCGCACCCGCGACGACCTGGACGGCGCTTTCGTCGCGCCGCGATACGCCGCCGAGGAGCGGCTGAGCCGCATCTGGGCCGACGTGCTGAGCCTTGATCGGGTTGGTATCCACGACAACTTCTTTAGCCTGGGCGGCCAATCGCTGCTAGGCACCCGGCTGCTGTCCCGCGTGCGCGATACGTTCAACGTCGCGCTTTCGCAGGGCGCGCTCTTTGAAGCGCCGACCGTCGCCGAGCTGCATGCGCTGATCGAGCGGGCGCGAGGCGAGCAGGCAGGCAGCGCCGACCACACACAGCCGATCCTGGCGCTACCGCGTCAGGAGCCGACGACCAGCTTTCCGCTGTCGTTCGCCCAGCAGCGGCTATGGTTCCTCGACCAGCTACAGTCGGAGAGCGTGGCGTACAACGATGTTCTGATGCTGCGCCTGATCGGGGCAGTAGATGTGGCGGTGCTTGAGGACGGACTCAACGCGATCGTGCGCCGCCATGAAACGCTGCGGACAACATTTCCGATCCACGGCAGCGAAGCCGTCCAGATGATCGGGCCTGCGCAGCGGCTAGCGCTTTCGCCGGTCGATCTTCGGCAGATCGTGGCAGAGCAGCGCGAGGCAGCGCTGGTGCAACGGGCGCATCAGGAGCTTGAGCGACGGTTCGATCTGGCCGATGGGCCGCTATTTCGAGCGACCCTCTTCCGGCTATCCGCCGACGAGCACGTGCTGCTGCTGTGCGCGCACCATATCATCTCCGATGGGTGGAGCTGGGGCGTGCTCTGCCGCGAGCTAAGCGCCTACTACCGCAGCGCGATTGCGAAGACGCCCGTGGTATTGCCGGATCTGCCGATCCAGTATGCTGACTATAGCGTGTGGCAGCGCGACTATCTCCAGGCGGGCGTTCTCCAAGCGGAGCTTGACTACTGGCGGCAACAACTGGCCGATCTCACGGCGCTAGAGCTACCGACCGACCATCCACGACCGGCTATTTCCTCGCCGGAGGGTGCCAGCCTGGTCTTCACGCTGCCTGCCGCGCTCAGCGCCGAGCTGGCGACGTTCAGCCAGCGCGAAGGCGTGACGCTCTTCATGACCTTGCTGTCGACATTTCAAGTCATGCTGGCGCGCTATACCTACCAGACTGACATTGCCGTCGGCACGCCGATCGCCAACCGGACGCGCCAGCAGATCGAGGGGCTGATCGGCTTCTTTGTCAATACGCTGGTGATCCGATCGCGCTTTGAGATGAGCTGGACTTTCCGCGATCTGCTGCGGCATGTGCGCGAGGTAGCCGTCGGGGCATACGCGCATCAGGACGTGCCCTTCGAGCAGGTCGTCGATGCCGTGCAGCCGGAGCGCGACCTGAGCCGCCATCCGCTCTTCCAGGTGATGTTCGTGCTTCAGAACGAGCCGCTGTCGCCGCTGGCGCTACCCGATGTGACGGTGCAGCGCTTCAACCTGCCGAGCACAAGCAGCAAGTTCGATCTGACGCTAACCCTGGAAGAAACGGCGGCTGGTCTGAGCGGTCATATAGAGTTTTGCACGGCGCTCTTTGAGCGAGAAACGATCGAGCGTCTGGCCGGTCACTTCCAGACGCTGCTGCATGGGATCGTCGCCGAGCCGACATGCCGGATCGCCGATCTGCCGCTGCTGACGGCGACCGAGCGTGAGCGATTATTACGATTATCGGATCTCACGGAGCCTACATACGCGGTCGAGCGCTGCATTCATGAACTGGTCGAAGAGCACGCGGCGCGGCAACCGGAGGCGGTCGCCCTGGTCTACGAAAATCAACGTCTGACCTACGGGGCATTGAACGCGCGCGCCAACCAGCTTGCGCACTATCTACGGAAGCAGGGCACCGGCCCTGAGGCGCGGGTTGGGCTGTACGTGGAGCGCTCGCTAGAGATGGTGATCGGCGTGCTGGGTATCCTCAAGGCAGGCGGCGCGTACGTGCCGATCGATCGATCCTATCCTCTCGACCGCCTTCAGTTCATGCTCGACGATGCCCAGGTATCGGTGGTGCTCACGCAGCAGGACCTCAGCCAACATCTGGCGGGACAGACGGCACAGGTGGTCTGTCTCGATACCGAATGGCAGCAGATCGCCCAGGAAAGCGCGCACAATCCGGTGAGTGAGACAGCGCCGGGCAATCTGGCGTATGTGATCTACACCTCCGGCTCGACCGGACGGCCCAAGGGCGTGCTTGTGACGCACGCGAACGTGCTGCGGCTGCTGGCTGCGACTGATGATTGGTTCCACTTTGGCGCGCAGGATGTCTGGACGCTCTTCCACTCGATCGCCTTCGATTTCTCCGTCTGGGAGCTGTGGGGCGCGCTGTGCTACGGCGGCAGGCTCGTGGTCGTGCCCTACTGGGTCAGCCGCTCACCTGAGGCATTCTACGATCTCGTCGGCAGGGAGCAGGTGACGGTGCTGAACCAGACGCCCTCGGCCTTTCGCCAGTTCATCCAGGCCGAGACGCTGGCCGAGCGGCTGCATGATCTGGCGCTGCGTTATGTCATCTTCGGCGGCGAGGCCCTGAATCTCGCCAGCCTCCAGCCCTGGTACGAGCGTCATAGCGACCGGCAGCCGCTGCTGGTGAATATGTACGGCATCACCGAAACCACGGTCCATGTGACGTATCGCCCGGTGAGCGCGGCGGATGCGTATGGCAGCGCGGGCAGCGTGATCGGCGGCCCGATCCCCGACTTGCAGCTCTATGTGCTGGACGCCCAGCTACAGCCCGTGCCGATTGGCGTAGCCGGTGAGATCTATGTCGGCGGAGCGGGTGTGGCGCGGGGCTACTTGAATCGCCCCGCATTGACCGCTGAGCGCTTCGTGCCCGATCCGTTCAGTCGGCCAGAGGGCACCCGGCCCGGCGCGCGGCTGTACCGCTCCGGGGATCTGGCGCGGCACCTCGCAAACGGCGACATCGAGTACCTGGGGCGGATCGACCAGCAGGTCAAGATTCGCGGCTTCCGCATCGAGCTTGGCGAGATCGAGGCCGTGCTGCGGCAGCACGAGGCCGTGCAAGATGCGGTGGTCGTCGTGCGCGAGGAGCGGCTGGTCGCGTATGTGGTAACAAACAAAGAACAACGGAACAAAGAACAAAGAACTGAGAACGGCCCTGCGGATGATTCTTGTTCTTTGTTCTCTGTTCTTTGTTCTCCCCAGGAACTCCGCGCGCTCCTGGGATCGGGCCTGCCCGACTACATGGTGCCCTCGGCGTTCGTCTTCCTCGACGCGCTGCCGCTCACGGTCAACGGCAAGCTCAATCGCAAAGCGCTGCCCGCGCCGGACTCCAGCAGCATCACATCGCAGGCGACATTCGTCGCGCCGCGCACACCTGCAGAAGAGGTCGTGGCACAGATCTGGTCGCGGCTGCTGCACGTCGAGCGAGTCGGCGTCACCGACAACTTCTTCGATCTCGGCGGCAATTCGCTGCTGGCAACGCAGGCGCTCGTGCGGCTGCATGATGTTTTCCAGATCAAAGTTTCCGTGCGGAGCCTGTTTGACAGCCCGACGATCGCGGGCCTGGTTGAAACGATGGCTGAGCTATGGGGCGATCCTGAAGGCCCCCAGGCGCTCAACGAGATCGCCACGCTGTACCAGCAGCTTGAGCAGCTTTCGGAGGATGAGGTCAGAGCGATGCTCTCAAGCCAAAGCTGAGCCCCGGCAGACCCGTGATCTACTCAACGTCCTTGGAGTGCGACCACAATGAGCGATGCTTCTAACAATACAGATGCCCTATCAGCCGAGAAGCGTAAACTGTTCGAGCTGCTGCTGAAGAAAAAAGGCGTAGCTGCTCCGCAGGCACAGGCGATACCGCGCCGCACCGAGAGCGAGCCATGCGCGCTGTCGTTTGCGCAGCAGCGGCTCTGGTTTCTGGACCGTCTGCAACCGGAGAGTCCGGCCTACAACGTTCCCTGTGCCTTGCGTCTGATGGGCGCTCTGGATCGCGCCGCGCTTGAGCAGAGCTTGAACGGCATTGTGGCGCGCCACGAGGTGCTACGCACAACCTTTGCCACCGAGAACGGACAGCCCATTCAGGTCATCGCTCCATCACAGGATATACCGCTGCACACGATCGATCTGCGGCCCGTGCCAGCCGAGGAGCGCGAGGCCGAGGCGCAGCGACACCTGATCGAGGAAATCCGGCGGCCTTTCGATCTTCAGCGCGGGCCGCTGCTGCGAGCGGTGCTGCTGCACCTGGACGCGCAGGCGTCGATCTTGATCCTGACCATGCATCACATCGTCGCGGATGCGTGGTCGCTGAATGTGTTCATGAGCGAGCTGAGCGCATTCTACGCGGCGTATAGCCAGACGAATCGCCAGCCCGGCGACGAGCCGCAGCTCCCACACATGCCGATCCAGTACGCCGACTACGCGATCTGGCAGCGCCAATCGCTCCAGGGCGCGGCGCTGGACAAAGAGCTTGACTACTGGCGCTCACGTCTGGCCGATCTGCCGACGCTCAACCTGGCAGCCGACCATGCCCGTCCGCCGATTCCTATGTTTCGCGGCGCGCGGCTCGACTTTACGCTCTCGCCTGAGCTGAGCGAGGGCCTGCAAGCCTTGAGCCGCAGCGAAGGCGCGACGCTGTTCATGACGTTGCTGGCGGCGTGGCAGGTGCTCCTCAGCCGCTACAGCGGCCAGGACGATATTGTCGTCGGCACGCCCGTGGCGAACCGCACCCGCAGCGAGATCGAGCCGCTGATTGGCTTCTTCATCAACATGCTGACGATCCGCACCGATCTTTCGGGCGCGGCAACCTTCCGCGATGCGCTGCAGCGGGTTCGCGAGGTATCGCTGGATGCGTTCACGCACCAGGAGCTACCCTTCGAGCGCGTCGTCGAGGCTGTCCAATCCTCGCGCGACCTGAGCCGCCATCCGCTCTTCCAGGTGATGTTCGTGCTTCAGAACGCGACCATCGCGCCGCCAACGCTTCCGGGGCTGAGCGTCGAGCCGCTGCCGATCGAGTACAACACCGTCAAGTTCGACCTGATCCTGTCGGTCGAGGAGACGGCGAGCGGCCTGGCTGGCGTGATCGGCTACAGCAGCGACCTGTTCGAGTCGGCGACGATCGAGCGGATGCTGAAGCATTTCCAGACGTTGCTGGCGGGCATCGTCGCGCAGCCCGATCTGCCGCTGCATGACCTGCCGCTGCTGACCGCTGACGAGCAGCAGCAGCTTCGTGTCTTGAACGCGACGATCCGGGCCTATCCCACGGATGGATGCGTGCCGCAGCTTTTCGAGGCGCAGGCCGCGCGCACGCCTAGGGCCGTCGCGCTGCGCTTTGACGATCGGCAGATGACCTACGAGGAGCTGGACGCTCGGACGAATCAACTGGCGCGTCATCTGCAAGCGCTTGGCGTTGGTCCTGAGGTACGGGTTGGCCTCTGCCTGGAGCGTGGGATCGATCTAGTGGTCGGCCTGCTGGGTATTCTCAAGTCCGGCGGCGCGTACGTGCCGCTCGATCCGGCCTATCCCAGCGACCGGCTTCAGTTCATGCTTGAGGACTCGCGGGCGGCGGTGCTGGTGACACAGGAGCGCCTACTCGGCGATCTTCCCGATCACACGGCGCAGGTCGTCTGTCTCGACGCCGATGCCGCAGCGTGGACCAGGGAGAGCGCGGCGAGCCTGCCGGTTCAGATCATGCCCGATACGCTGGCCTACCTGATCTACACCTCAGGCACCACGGGCCGTCCGAAGGCGGTGCTGGTGGAGCATCGCAACCTGCTGAACGTGCTACATGCCAGCCAGGAGACGTTTGACTACCAGGCGACGGACGTACAGCCGTGGATCGCATCGGCGGCCTTCGACATCGCCCTGTTCGAGCTGTTCAACCCGCTGCTGGCGGGCGGCACGACGGTGGTGATCGGCCAGCATCAGGCGCTGGATGGAACGCGATTGCTTGAGGGTCTTGCCGAGTGGACTGTGCTGCACGCCGTGCCGAGTCTGCTGCGGCAGATCGTCCAGACCGTCGCCGCGGAGGCTGCCAGCGGGGCGGTCGCGACGCGGCTACGCCTGATCTGCGTTGGCGGCGACGCGGTGCCGCCTGAGCTGCTTGCGGATGCGCAGGCGGCCTTTCCCGAAACGAAGCTGGTGGTGCTGTACGGCCCCACCGAAGGCACGATCATCTGCACAAGCTATGCGGTGCCACGCGATCGGCGGCCTGCGCGCCAGATGATCGGCTATCCGCTGCCCAACATGTACGTACGGCTGTACGACGCTCATCGCCAGCTTGTGCCGATCGGCGTCGCGGGCGAGCTCTACATCGGCGGGGCGGGCGTGACGCGCGGCTACTTGAATCGGCCCGATCTGACCGCCGCCAAGTATGTCGAGATCGATGGGCAGCGCTGGTATCGCAGCGGCGACCTGGCGCGCTACCTACCGGACGGCGCGATCGAATTTTTGGGCCGGACCGACGACCAGGTCAAGATTCGCGGCTTCCGCATCGAGGTTGCCGAGATCGAGGCGGTGCTGAGCCGACATGAGGCCGTTCTGGAGACGGTGGTGATGGCGCGCGAGGACACCCCCGGCGACAAGCGGCTGGTAGCGTACGTGGTACCCAATCCCGAACGCGCGCCGACCGTGAACGATCTACGGAGGTTCCTCCAGACGGCGGTGCCCGACTATATGGTGCCGTCGGCGTTTGCGTTCTTAGGAGCGCTGCCGCTGACGCCTAACGGCAAGGTCGATCGCAAGGCCCTGCCCGCGCCCGATCAGGCCCGGCCCGATCTTGAAAAAGCCTTTGTCGCGCCGAGGACGCCGCTGGAGCAGTTGCTTGCCGGAATGTGGCAGGATGTGCTCGGCCTGGAAGCGGTTGGTATTCACGACGATTTCTTCGAGCTGGGCGGCAACTCGATCCAGGCGGCGATCTTCATCAACAAGCTTCAGGAAGCGCTGAGCGAAGTCGTCTATGTCGTGGCGGTCTTCGACGCGCCGACCGTGGCAGAGCTGGCGGCCTACCTCACGAAGCATACTCCGCAGGCCGTGGCGCGCGTGTGCGGCACCGAGGTCGTGGGCGAAGATTCGGCGGAGGCGGAAGCGGCTTCGCCCAGCGTAGACGCCGCGATGCTCGCTGAGATGCGGCAGGTGATCGTGCCGCTGCCGCCGCGACCTGCGGGCAGCGCGCGCCCCAAAAACCAGCGCGCGGTGTTCCTGCTCTCGCCGCCGCGATCGGGCTCGACCCTGCTGCGCGTGATGCTGTCGGGCCATCCCCGGCTGTTCGCGCCGCCTGAGCTGGAGCTGCTTTCGTTCAACACGCTGGCCGAGCGGAAAACAGCCTTCACGGGCCGCGATCGATTCTGGCTTGAGGGCACGCTGCGGGCGATCATGGCGCTCAAAGGCTGCGACGGATCAACCGCCGAGCGCCTGATGGCCGAGTACGAGGCGCAGCAGCTCACGGTTCAAGAATTTTATAGCCTGATGCAATCCTGGCTTGACGACCGCATCCTGGTGGATAAAACGCCATCGTACGCGCTCGACCTTGAGATCCTCAAGCGCATGGAGGCGGACTTCGAGCAGCCGCTGTACATTCATCTGCTGCGGCATCCCTACGGCATGATCCGCTCCTTCGAGGACGCCAAGCTCGATCAGGTCTTCTTCCGCCACCCGCACGCCTTCCCGACGCGCACGCTGGCCGAGCTGATCTGGCTGGTCTGTCAGCAAAATATCCTTGAGTTTTTGAAAGAGATTCCGGCAGAGCGGCAATACCGCATCCGCTTCGAGGACCTGACCGCGCAGCCGCAGGAGATTCTGGAGGGAATCTGCCGCTTCCTGGGCCTGGATTTCCACCCCGACATGGCTCAGCCCTACAAAGACAAGAAGCAGCGCATGACCGACGGCATCCATGCGATGAGCAAGATGGTCGGCGATGTCAAGTTTCACCAGCATCGCGGCATCGATGCCAGCATCAGCGAGCGCTGGAAGCAGCACTATAGCGAGGATTTCTTAGGCGATCTGACGTGGGATCTGGCCGAGCGGCTGAGCTATCGGCGCCCGCAGCCGGAACAGCCAGCGCCGCGCAGCACGCTGATGCCGATCCGGGCGATCCCGCGCGACGGAAGCGAGCCGCTGCCGCTGTCGTTTGCGCAGCAGCGGCTCTGGTTCATCGATCAGCTTCAGCCCGACGGAATTGCCTACAACGTGCCGCTGGCCTTTCGCCTGACCGGCGCGCTCGACGTGGAGGCGCTTGAGCGCAGCCTGAATACGATCGTCGCGCGGCATGAGTCGCTGCGCACGACCTTTGCGCTGGGAACGCCCGCCGAGGCCGGACAGCCGGTGCAGATCATCGTGCCGACGCTGCATGTGCCGCTGCGGCTGATCGACCTGCAATCGTCTCCGGACCATGAGCGCGACGCGGCTGCCGGGCGGCTGGCGACCGACGAGGCGCGCAGCCGCTTCGATCTGGCGCGCGGGCCGCTGTTCCGGGCGGCGCTGCTGCGGCTGGACGACCGGACGCATGATCTGATCCTGACCATGCATCACATCGTCAGCGATGGCTGGTCGATGAGCGTGTTCATGAGCGAGCTGAGCGCGCTCTACGACGCGGCGGTGCGGGGAACGCCCGACGCGCATGGTCTGCCCGCTCTGCCGATTCAATACGCCGACTACGCGGCATGGCAGCATGAGTGGCTACGCGGCGAGGCGCTCAGCGCGCAGCTTGCCTACTGGAAACAGCAGCTAGCGGATGTGCCCGTGCTCAGCCTGCCGACGGATCGACCGCGTCCGGCGCTGCCCTCGAACGAGGGCCAGAGCGAGGCGTTTACGCTGCCGCTCGCTGTCGGCGAAGGATTGATCGCGCTGAGTCGGCGGGAAGGCGTGACGCTGTTTATGACACTGCTGGCAGCCTGGCAGGTGCTCCTCAGCCGCTACAGCCACCAGAGCGATATTGCGGTTGGTATTCCAAGCGCCAACCGCACGCGGCAGGAGACGCAAGGGCTGATCGGCTACTTCGTCAATACGCAGGTGGTGCGCACCGATCTCTCAGGCAATCCGGCGTTCCGTGAGGTGCTGCGGCGCGTGCGCGAGGTGGTGCTTGGGGCGTTTGCCAACCAGGACGTGCCGTTCGAGCAGGTGGTCGATGCCGTACAGCCGGTGCGCGATCTGAGCCATAACCCGCTGTTCCAGGTGATGTTCGCGCTGCAAAACGCGCCGATGGCTCCACTGCAACTGACGAACGTGACGGTCCAGCCGCAGCGGGTCGCGTACGGCACGGCCAAGTTCGATATGAGCCTGGACCTCGTGGAAACGCCTTCGGGCCTGGTCGGCGCGCTTGAGTACAGCACCGACCTGTTCGACGCGACGACGATCCGCCGGATGCTGGCGCACTTCACGACGCTGCTCGAAGGCATCGCCGCCAATCCCGATCACCGTCTGGCCGCGCTGCCGCTGGTGACGGAGTCCGAGCGCCAGCAGCTCATGGCCTGGAACCCGCCCGCGACGCCCTACCCCCAGGATCGGGCCGTGCATGTGCTCGTGGCGGAGCAGGCCGCGCGCACGCCGGATGCGGTCGCAGTGATCTTCCCCGACGAGCACTGCACCTACGCTGAGCTGAATCGCCGCGCCAATCAGCTTGCGCACTACCTGCAATCGCTGGGCGTCGGCGCAGGTACGCCCGTCGGCATCTGCCTTGAGCGCTCGCTGACGTTTGTCGTCGCAGTGCTCGGCATCTTGAAGGCAGGCGGCGCGTACGTGCCGCTCGATCCGAGCTATCCTCACGAGCGCATCCAGTTCATGCTCGAAGATACCGCGACGCCCGTGCTGATCACCGTCGCCGATCTGGCCGCGAGTCTGCCGCCCCACGATGCGCGGCTTATCTGCCTCGATACGGAGGCCGAGGTGCTGGCGGCGAAGCCCGCCAGTGATCCGGCCAACCACACGACCGGCGAGGATCTGGCCTATCTGATCTACACGTCGGGATCGACCGGCCAGCCGAAGGGCATCGGCATTCCCCATCGCGCGATCACCCGCCTGGTCTGCGGCACCAACTATGTCCAGGTGACGGCGGAGGACGGGATCGCGCTGGCCTCGAATACCTCGTTCGACGCGGCGACGTTTGAGCTGTGGGGCGCGCTGATCCACGGCGCGCGCCTGATTGGCGTGCCCCGCGAGGTGCTGCTCTCGCCGCAGGCGCTTGCCGATCATATCCGCGCGTATCGCATCGACGTGCTTTTCCTGACGACGGCGCTCTTCAACCAGATCGCGCGCGAAACACCACAGGCGTTTGCTCCCATGCGCGCGGTGCTCTTCGGCGGCGAGGCGGTCGATCCGCGCTCGGTGGCGCTGGTGCTGCATGCGGGAGGGCCGCGTCGGCTGCTGCATGTGTATGGCCCGACCGAGAGCACGACGTTTGCATCGTGGTTCGAGATCACGGAGGTGCCGCCTGGCGCAACCACCATCCCGATCGGCTACCCGCTGGCAAACACCCAGCTCTACGTGCTGGACGATCAGGGCCAGCCGGTGCCGGTGGGCGTGCCCGGCGAGCTCTACGTCGGCGGCGATGGACTGGCCGTGTTCTACCTCAATCGTCCGGCGCTGACGGCGGAAAAGTTTGTGCCCGATCCGTTTCGCCGCCCAGAGGGTACCCGTCCCGGCGGGCGATTGTACCGCACGGGCGATGTGGTGCGCTACCGCGCCGACGGCGCGATCGAGTTTGTAGGCCGGACGGACGCGCAGGTGAAGATTCGGGGCTTCCGCATCGAGCTGGGCGAGATCGAGGCGGCGCTGGCGCAGCATCCAGGGGTGAGCGATGTCGTCGTGCTGGCGCGTGAAGATGTTCCTGGCGAGAAGCGGCTGGTGGCGTATGTCGTGCCGAGCGCAGCGCAGGGCGGGGGTGTGGGGGCGCCCCCCACCATTTCTTCCCCCGCTCTCACTTCGGTAGGTGAGGTGTCCGGAGGTGAGAGCCTGCACGCCGACCTGCGCGCCTACTTGAAGGAGCGGCTGCCGGAGTACATGGTGCCGACCGCGTTCATGGTGCTGGATGCGCTGCCGCTGACGCCCAACGGCAAGGTCAACCGCAAAGCGCTGCCCGCTCCCGACTATCATCGGGGCGATCTCGACAAAACGTATGTCGCGCCGCGCACTCCGGCAGAGTCGACGCTGGCACGCATCTGGGCGGATGTGCTGCGCCTGGAGCGCGTGGGTATCCATGACAATTTCTTCAGCGTCGGCGGCGACT
Organism: Herpetosiphonaceae bacterium; assembly: GCA_036374795.1. Classification (NCBI taxonomy): domain Bacteria; kingdom Bacillati; phylum Chloroflexota; class Chloroflexia; order Herpetosiphonales; family Herpetosiphonaceae; species Herpetosiphonaceae bacterium. The sequence continues at coordinate 1,717 of DASUTC010000293.1, read as the reverse complement.
CGATCCTCAGTATTCAGATCATCGCGCGCGCGCGACAGGCCGGGCTGAGTCTCACGCCCAAGCAGATCTTTCAACATCAGACAATCGCGACACTCGCGGCGGTGGCCGATACGGTGCTGACCACAGTAGCCGAGCAGGGCATGGTGACGGGCGATGTGCCGCTGACGCCGATTCAACGCTGGTTCTTCGAGCGGAACCTGCCGGATGTGCATCACTTCAACCAGTCGATCGTGCTCGAAGCCGAGGAAGCGCTTGATCCGGCGCTGCTCGCACAGGCGCTACAGCACCTCCTGGCGCACCACGACGCGCTGCGGCTGCGCTTTCATGCCACCGACGCGGGCTGGCACCAGGAGAACGCCGGGATCGAAGAGCAGGCGATCGTTGCTTCGATCGATCTCTCAGCGTGCGATCCCGATGAGCGGGAGCGGATGATCCAGGTCGAAGCGGAGGCCGTACAGGCGAGCCTGAACATCACGCGGGGGCCGCTGCTGCGGGCGGCGCTGATCACCTGCGGTCCCACGCAGCCGCAGCGCCTCCTGCTCGTCGTCCATCACCTCGCCGTCGATTGGGTGTCCTGGGCCATCCTCCTCGACGACCTGCGCACCGCCTATACCCAGCTCCAGCAAGGCCGCCCCGTCGCGCTGCCGCCCAAGACCACCGCCTTCCAGCACTGGGCGCAGCGCCTCCTCGCCGCCGCGCAGACCCCCGCCCTGCGTGCTCATCTGCCCGGCTGGTGTACCGTCACGCAGCCGCTCCTGCCCCCGCTGCCCGTCGACTTCCCCGGCGGCGCCAACACCCTGGCGACGGTCCAGCATTTGACCGTCCGCCTCAGCCCTGCCGACACCGCTGCCCTGCTCCACGACGTGCCCCCGGTCTATCATACCCAGATCACCGACGTGCTGCTCACCGCTCTGGTCGAGGCGCTCGCCCCCTGGACCGGTGAGCGCCGCCTGCGCCTCGATCTCGAAGGTCATGGCCGCGAAGACCTCTTCGCCGAGGTCGACCTCGCCCGCACCGTCGGCTGGTTCACCGCGCTCTACCCGGTGCTGCTCGATCTGCGCGCTGTGACCGCCCCCGGCGCGGCGCTCACGACCGTCAAAGAAGCCCTGCGCGCGGTGCCCCAGCGCGGCCTGAGCTATGGCCTGCTGCGCTATCTGAACACGAGCGAGGACACCGCTGCCCTGCGCACGGCCACCCCGGTCGAGGTCCGCTTCAACTACCTCGGCCAACTGACGCCGCCGAGCGCGGGCGGCCTGCTGCGCCGCACCACCACGACGCTTGGCCCAGAGGTCAGCGCGCAGACCCCGCGCAGCCATCTGCTCGATGTCACCGGCCTGGTCGTCGATGGCGCGCTCGAAATGCGCTGGAGCTACAGCCGCCAGGTGCACGAGCCATCCACGATCGCCGCGCTGGCGGAGGCCTATCTCCAGGCGCTGCGGGCGCTGATCGCGCACTGCCTGTCAGCGGAGGCGGGCGGCTACACGCCGTCGGATTTCCCGCTGGCGGGGCTGGACCAGGCGGCGCTGGATCGGGTGGTGGGCGGCAGCCCGGCAATCGAGACGCTCTACCGGCTGACGGCGCTGCAACAGGGGATGCTCTACCACACGCTGTACGAGGCGGGCACGGGGGTGTATGTCGAGCAGTTGGTGTCGACGCTACGGGGCGGGCTGGATCGGGCGGCATTCATGGCGGCGTGGGCGCAGGTGGTGGAGCGGCA
>DASUTC010000292.1 GCA_036374795.1 Herpetosiphonaceae bacterium | reverse complement strand
CGATTGGGCGTGCGTTCCTCCTGAGGATCGCCTGCCGATGGACGCGACGAGCCTGACAGGATTGCTGGCGGGTAGTCCCAGCGCTCGGCGTATCGTCTTTTCGGAGTATCACGTGGAAAAGGTGCGCGCACCCTGCTTTATGGTGCGTGCGGGGAGCTACAAGTATATCTATATCCACGGTCATGGCAGCCAGCTTTTTGATCTGGAGGCGGACCCTGGAGAATGGCATAGTGTGGCCGGACAGCCAGCGCTGCGGGCAGTGGAAGAAGAGCTTCACGCGCGGATGTTGCAGCAGTTCGACCCGGATCGGCTGGCTGCCGATGGCGTGCTGAGTGTCCGAAGACGCGAGATGCTCAGGCAGGCGATGGCACGCAACAACACCCACTGGGACTATTTCGTGTATATCGATGCCACGCAGCAGTATGTGCGGTGATGAGCAGCCGGACCATGTGGAAGCGGACGATTTGGGATGGCTGGACGTTTGTTGATGCGAATGGTAAAATGTTTTATACCATTCTTTGCTTTCCAGCTCGCATAACACTGTCACCAGGAACCAATAAGGAGGCATCCTATGGAAAGGCTACGAGCCAGCGGTTACGGGTTCATGAGTTTGCTTGCGCTACTTGTCCTCGTCGGCAGCGTGCTGGTCCAGCGTCCAGCCTCAGCCGCCACCTCCGATCCTTATGTCAACAGGCAGTGGGGTCTGGCGAAGATCCAGGCGGAGCGTGCCTGGCCGATTGCCAACGGCACCGGCGCGATTATCGCGGTGGTTGATACCGGCGTTGACTTCAACCATCCTGATCTGGCATCCAAGCTCATCTACTATCCCGACGCTGATTTCGTGGAGCCCAATGGCACCTGCACGGGTCGCAGAGATCAGCGCACCTGTGTTCAAGACGGCGCGCAAGATCAGAACGGCCACGGCACGCATGTCGCGGGCATCGCGGCGGCGATCACCAACAACGGCACCGGCGTGGCGGGCGTCGCGCCTGGCGCGCGCATTCTGCCGGTACGTGTGCTGGATGCCGAAGGATCGGGCACCAGCGACCAGATCGCGGCGGGCATTCGCTACGCGGCGGATAAAGGCGCGCACGTGATCAACCTGTCGCTGGGCTTTCTCTCAGGCGTCGGCGAGGTCGTCAAGGTGATCGGCGAGCTTGACGGGGTGTATGCCGCGATCGAGTATGCTCACAGCAAAGGCGCGGTCGTCCTGTTCGCCGCAGGCAACGACTCGGTGCCGCTCTGTGCGGAGCCATCAGCCGCGCCCGGCGTGATCTGCGTGGGCTCCACCGACTCACGTGACCTCCGCTCGTGGTTCTCGAACGGCGACGCAACGCTGATGAAAAATTATCTGGTTGCTCCAGGCGGCGACGGCCTGACCTGTGAGGGTGATATTTTCGCCACCTATCAGACCACGCTGGCGCAAAGCTCGTGCTCGCCGCAGGCGGGCTACGAGGCGCTCGCGGGAACCTCCATGGCAACACCCCACGTCGCCGGCGTCGCGGCGCTGCTCGCCGGCAAGGGCCTGGATCGCGCGCGGATCATGAGCTGTCTGCTTGCCACGACCGACGACCTGGGCACGCCCGGACGCGATCCGATCTTCGGCTATGGTCGGCTCAACGCCTACAAAGCCGTCTCGTCAAGCTGCTAGATCGATCAGAGCGCCTTCACCATCAGGGATCGGACGAATCCGATCCCTGATCGTTTTGCTCACAGCCGGTTAGCCTTGACGCCGTCCCGGCGGCAGGGCGTGGCTCAGGGCCGCGAGCCGCCCCCATGCGGTGTGCGCGCCCGTAGCGGTGACGATAGCTCGCCCGTGACCGGCGACCACGACGGTGCCCATGAACGCCATGCAGCGATCCTCGCACACGGGCGTGCCAGCCTCGTCCACCGTCGAGGCCACCTTGTCGACCGGCTCCGATTCGCCTGTCAGCGCGGCCTCCTGAATGCGCAGGTTGACGCACTCGATCAGTCGGCAATCGGCAGGTACCCAATCTCCGTCCTGGAGCACAATAATGTCCCCCGGAGCCAGATCGCGCGCTGGAATCTGCTCGACGCCTCCGGCGCGCTGAACGTTCGCCTGAGGCATCCTCTCTGTGCGTGTCGTCATCGCTTCCTCCTCATCGCTGCCCGCCGTTCGGGCAGTATCGACTCAGCCCACGGTTCCAAGCCAGCCCCGCCGCACCATCCACTTCACGAGCTCGAGCACGGGAGCGATGCTGCACGCCAGACCGACGATGATCAGCCAGTCGACCGGCGGCAGGCTGAAGGTGCCGAAGGGCGCGTGCAAGAAGGGCACATAGATAATGGCGGCAAGCAGCGCCAGCTCCCACAGGATCGCCAGGTTGAGCCATCGGTTGGCGAACGGTCGGCGGAGCACCGAGTGCCGGTCGGAGCGATAGTTATAGGCTTTGAAGAACTGAATGAGCACCAGTGAGACGAATGTCATCGTCATCGCCTCGGCCAGGGATCGACCGGAGCTGAGCGCCCAGGCGAACAGCCCCAGGTTCACCATCGTCGACCAGAGGCCGCCTGCCAGCATCAGGATGACGACTGGCCGCGTGAAAATGCCGCGTCGCGGGTTGCGCGGCTGGCGTTGCAGCAGATCCGGGTCGGGCGGATCGACCGCCAGGGCCAGCGAGGGCAGGCCGTCGGTGGCGAGGTTGACGTACAAAATCTGGACGGTGGTCAGCGGCAGCGGGAAGCCGAACAGCGACGCTCCGACCATCAGACCAATCTCGCCGATGTTCGACGAGAGCAGATACATCAGGTACTTCTTGATATTGCCGAAGATGCCGCGTCCCTCCTCGACCGCCGCGACAATCGAGGCAAAGTTGTCGTCGGTGAGCATCATCGCGGCGGCCTCTTTGCTCACGTCCGTCCCGGTGATACCCATCGCGACGCCGATGTCGGCTTTCTTGAGCGCGGGCGCGTCGTTCACGCCGTCGCCGGTCATCGCGACGACGTGCCCATGCTGCTGGAGCGCGGTCACGATGCGCAGCTTGTGCGCCGGGGAGACGCGCGCATAGACCTCGATGGTTTCGACCTCGCGCGTCAGATCGGCCTCGCTCAACGCCTCCAGCTCCGCGCCAGTAACAACGCGACCATCCTGAAGCATGCCCAGCTCGCGGGCGACCGCCTGCGCTGTGCGTGGGTGATCGCCCGTGATCATGATCGGACGAATGCCAGCCTGCGCGCAGATCGCGATTGCGGCCTGCGCCTCAGGACGCGGCGGGTCGATCATCCCGACCAGCCCCAGTAAGGTCATCTCGCGCTCGGCCTCCGCCGGATCAGCGACCGGTCGGCGTGCCACCGCCAGCACCCGGAGCGCATCGTCGGCCATCTGCCGCGCCGCCGCCAGGATCGTCTCGCGCTCCGCCCCGTCGAGCGGTCGCGCGCCCTCCGCCGTCATGCCATGGGTACATGCGTCGAGGATCACCTCGGGCGCGCCTTTGGCGTACGCGACCGTGCCGTCGGCTGTGGCGTGCAGGGTCGTCATGCGCTTTGTCTCGGACGTAAAGGGGATCTCATGCACGCGCGGCGTGTGCATGTCCAGCTCGGCCTTGTCCAGCCCGGCCTTCGCCGCGACCACGACGAGCGCCCCTTCGGTGGGATCGCCCTTGATCTGCCAGCGGCCATCGCGCTGCACCAGCCGCGCGTCGGAGCAGAGCGCAGCCGCGCGCAGCAGCTCCACCAGCGGATCATCCGGTGTCACCGGCACGCCAGCCCGCAGGAACGCCCCGGATGGCTCGTAGCCGGTGTTGGTAATCTCGATCCACTGCCCGACGACGAAGATCCGGCGGACGGTCATCTCATCTTTCGTCAGCGTGCCGGTTTTATCGGAGCAGATCACCGAGGTGCTGCCCAGCGTTTCCACCGTCGGCAGGCGGCGGACAAGCGCCCGCCGCCGCGCCATGCGCTGCACCCCGATCGCGAGCGAGATGGTTACTACCGCCGGGAGCGCTTCGGGAACGACCGCGACGGCCAGCGCGATGCCGAAGAGCAGCATTTCCAGAAACGGCTGGCCGCGCAGCAGGCCGAGCGCGACGACGAGCGCGACGACGACCAACGCCGCCTTTGCCAGCGCCTTGCCCACCCGGTCGAGATTTTCCTGCAACGGTGTGCGTCCCGTCTCGACCGTCTGGAGCATGCCCGTGATGCGACCGAACTCCGTCTGCATGCCGGTCGCGACCACGAGCGCCTGGCCGCGACCGTAGGTGACAATCGTGCCGGAGTAGATCATGTTGGTGCGATCTCCGACCGTCAATCGCTCGTCGACGAGCGGCTTGGTGTGCTTGGGCACCGGCAGCGACTCGCCGGTGAGCGCCGCTTCCTCGATCTGCAAGTTGACCGCCTCGATCAGCCGCGCATCCGCCGGAACCCGGTCGCCAGTTCGCAGCAGGATCACGTCGCCCGGCACCAGATCGCGGGCCGGAACCTCGATCTCGTCGCCGTCGCGCAGCACCGTGGCCGTGGGCGCGGCCAGCTCGCGCAGCGCCTCGATCGCACGCTCGGCGCGATATTCCTGCACAAAGCCCAGCAGGACCGCGAACAGCACGATGATCGCAATCACCACCGCTTCGACGCCGTGCCCGAGAAACGCGGAGAGCGCCGTCGCGACGAGCAGGATCAGCACGAGCACATTCCGGAACTGCTCGACGAGCAAGGCCCAGGGCGAGTTGCGGGCGGCGACATGCAGCTCATTCGGGCCGTACTCGGCCTGACGCCGCGCACGCTCGACCGGCGCCAGGCCAGCAGGCGTGGAGCGCAGACGGCGAAAGACGACCTCGGTCGGTAAGGTATGCCAGAGGGCTGGGGTTTCCATAAGCGGCCTGCCTCTTCTGCCAAGATAGGCCGTGGGGAAGATACAGGCGACGAGCATCCCACGGCGTCATGTGTCGTGGTGGTCTCGCCAAAAGTGCTGCCGCACTCATAGCCAGCCGGGAGCGATGCTCCGTCTTGACGACTGGCTAGTCCATCCGTGGTGGCTACTCCCCTACCACCCTAATCATAGCAGATGCGCACAATGAGATTCATCGGCGGCATGTTCACGGAAGGTTGAGGTATCGCAACGCAGGTAGGTTATATCGTCACCGTTGTTGTAGGAATAAAGATTCTCGGTATTGCCTGAATGCTGGCGGAGCACGATACACACAGCGCGGGGCACGCCGACGACGTGCCCCGCGCGATCGTGCGGGTTCGATCAGGTGATACGCCTACTTGAGCGGGGCGTAGCCCAGGCCACGCAGCAGATCGGCGATCACTTTGTGGCCGGTGTCATTGGGGTGCAAGCCGTCGAAGGCGAGATAGCCCTTGCTGTGCGGATCGATATCGCCGTTCGGGCCGTTGAACGCGGCATACACTTTGGCGTAGGGAATATTATTGGCCGCCGCGCTGAGCCGCACATGCTCGGCAGCCTCATCGACGTAGGGCTTGAAGGCCTGGAAATCGTTCAAACCGTTATCCGCGGCCCAGGTATCCGCAGCTTTGTCCTCGTCCACATACGGGTTGTATGCGTCCATGGTCCGAATGATGGTGGTGCTGGTGCTGCGGAGCGCCAGGATTTCCGCCACGATCGCATCCCAGTTGGCTTTGAGCTGGACTCGGGTTGCGCGAAGGCAATCTTGATTATCAGTGCCGCCACAGGTTCGCGCTTTATACCTGTCACGGGCTGCCCGCAGATCGTTGCCGCCGATGTCCCAGGTCACGACCTGCGAGCTGCTAACCGCATTGCGGAAGGTAGCGTTGGTGCGCAGCGCATTGAGCAGATCGGTGCTGGTCCAGCCATTCTGTGAGAGATTGCTCAGGCTGATGGTCGAGCCTGTATCGGTCTGCATATAGGTCTGATACCGTGGCACATAGCCGCGCTGGGCCAAAAACCCGGTCCCCAGCGAATCACCAAGCGCCGTGTACTTCCAGGTTACTGCGGTGGACGGCGGCTGGCTGGGTGCAGCCGTGACCGGCGCTGCGAGCTGTGATACGACCAGGCCTGCTGCTGCGACCATGCCGAGCAAGCGACGAGTAACGCCGCCGAAGCGGGTGGATTGTCTGCGTGAGCGCTGCTGTTCTGCGGCGAACAGTTCCATCATTGGACTCCTTCTGTGCGACAATAGTAGCGAACCGAACGATACGCGGCTTCGATCAGGCCGGGCCTGGAGTGGGGGCTCTCGGAGCGGACCCGTTGCCGGAAGCCCGGCGAGGATTATAACTATTTTTAAACCATTTAATCAATCCGTACTATAGGCCTACCAGTTACTCAGGACCACCAGCGGCACCATCGATCACGCAGATGCGCACAAAGAACCGCCTCCTGGCGCAAGCAGGAGCGATAGCATTTTGCTTTTTCCCGCATATCTGCTAAAATACCGGTAGCGATAAGCTTCACCCCGCACCATGTATTCGATCCTGCGGGGCAGGGCATGAGCCGATCAGGAGATGCTACCGTCTTCGTTCTGCCGCTGAAGGCATGCGGCGCGGGTTCCATCCTAGAGCATAAGGACCTGAGATCACCCTATGACGAACACGATTCTCGATCGCTACCTGGCCGATCTCCAGCAGCGGCCCAACCGCAGCGGGCGGCTCGCTTCCCCGGCGACGATCCGCGCGGCGCGTGCCGACCTCCAGGGCTTTATCAACTGGTGGGAGCAGGCCCACCGCGTGAGCTTTGACGTCGCCCACATCCTCGATCGGGATCTGCGGGCCTGGCAGCGCCACCGTCAGCGCGAGGACGGCGCGAAACCGGCCACGATCAACCGCGCCCAGGCCAGCCTGCGGGCTTTCTTCGCCTGGGCACAGCAGGAAGGGCTGATCGCCCACAATCCCACAGCGGAGCTGCACGATCTGCCGATCGAGGACGGCGCGCCCCGGAGCCTGCCGCCCACCGCCGTCGAGTGGCTGGTCCGGGCAGCCTCCGCCCAACCAGACGCCACAGCGCGCCTCCGCGATCTGGCGCTGATTACCTTGCTCAGCGAGTGTGGCCTGCGCTCGCAGGAAGCCGCCGACGTGCAGCTCCGCGATCTGGACCTTGACGGCGCGATGCTCGCGGTGCGCAGCGGCAAAGGCGGGAAAGGTCGGCGCGTGCCGCTGACCGTGGAGGCGGTGCGCCGCCTGCGGGAGTACCTCAAGGTGCGCTGTCCCTCTGGCCTGCCGCCGATCGGCAGCGCGGCGGAGCGCGAGCCGCTGCTGATGAAGCGCACCATGACCAAAGCTGGAGCGCCCTGGGAGCCGGGATTGCAGCCGGTGAGCATGCGCAAGCACCTGGGCGAGCTGGGAAGAGCTGCGGCAGAGCTGCTGCGAGCCCGAGCGGCGAAGGAGCCGAGCCTCCAGCGCGTGGCTGAGCTCGAAGCGCTTGCGCGGCACCTGGTAGCGGTCAGCCCACATCAGCTTCGGCATGGCCTCGCGTACCGGCTCTGGAAGCAGGCCACGCCCGCGCACGTTCAGCGCATCTTGGGCCATAGCCGCGTGAGCACGACGCTGAAGTATGGCAAGCCCACCGAAGATGACCTGCGAGATGCCCTGGAGGAGGCGAATCGGATCAGCTAGGCAGGCGGCGCGGCCAGAGGGTCGAAATCACCGTGGGCCATGCCGCAGGGGTTGCCTGCTACCTCCGTCAGCCTTCGCCCAGGATGCAGATCGAGGCCATGTCTTGCTGCCATCCGCCGCTGCACCTCATTGCGCAGGGCGGCCTTGACGACTTTTATCCAAGCGGAGTACGCCATGCGACGACGTGCTCGCGCCGCGCTGCTCGGTGCGGTGTTTGGTGCCGTGCGCGGCTGTCTCGCCTATCTGGTCGATCTTCCTCCCAAGACCTTGCCGCTTTGGGCGCCTGATACGCTGTCCGCAGGACCGCACCGCCCGGCCCCGGCGCGGCACACGATTTACCCCGGACCGGCCATGTCATGGGGTATGCCCAAAAGATCCACCCACAAAGATGCAAACCACCCGGTTCCTACGTACCCTATGTAGAGACAAACGCAGCGGCCCGGCGGCGGTCATCGCCGCGTGCCGCTGGCAGCACCGACGCAGGGCAGGCTACCCGCATCTGCCGCCCGATTCCCGATACCGAACGCGCTCAGGTTTCGTACTGGCTGATCTCGGTGCCGAGGACTGTATGGTGCAGGCTCATGGCTGCTCGTTCTAGGTACAACGAGCACATCTGGAAGGAGGAAGGTCCTATGGCGCGCACAGGATTTCGGAGGATGGTGATCGGGCTGGTGGCGACAATCGCCCTGATCATCGGTGCGGGGTCGGGCAGGCCAACGGCGGCGCAGACGAGCGGGCCACAAATGCTGCACCCACTGCTTGGCGTGCGGCTGGTCAGCACCGGGCTCGTCACCCCAACGAGCATGGCCTTCTTGGGCGATCAGGACATGCTGGTAATCGAGAAGAATACGGGCCGTGTCCAGCGCGTTGTGGCTGGCGTGATCCACGCGACGGTGCTGGACCTCGCGGTCAACTTCGGCTCGGAGCGCGGCCTCCTGGGGATTGCGCTGCATCCCAACTTCCCGGCCAACCCTGGCGTCTACCTGTACTGGACCGAAAGCACCACCGGCGCTGACACCTCGGTGCTCAGCCAGACGCCGCTCTTAGGCAACCGCGTGGACCGCTTTGTGTGGAATGGCGCGGCGCTCACCTTTGATCGCAACCTGATCAGGATTCGTGCGATTCAGGAGGATGCGGGACAGCCGCCGCGCGGCAACCACGACGGCGGCGTGATCACCTTTGGTGCCGACGGCAAGCTCCACATCTTCGTCGGCGACGTGGGACGACGCGGCCAGATGCAGAATCTTCCATGCGGGCCGACGGCAACCTGTCCGGGGCCGATCGTGCCTGACGATCAGTTCGGCGGCCCGGAGCCGGACAATGCCCACCTGACCGGGGTGATCCTGCGGCTTAACGACGACGGCAGCGCCCCGACCGACAATCCCTTCTTCGCGGTCGGTGCGGCGATGGGCGGCGAGGTAGGAGCCAATCTCCAGAAGATCTTCTCCTACGGGCACCGCAACAGCATCGGGATGGCCGTCGACCCGCTATCGGGGCAGCTCTGGCTTCAGGAAAACGGCGACGACTCCTTCAGCGAGATCAACCGGGTCGCGGCGGGGATGAACGGCGGCTGGGTCCAGATCGCCGGGCCGGTCGCGCGGGTCGCCCAGTTCAAAGCGATCGAGACAACCTTCGGAGCGCGGGCGCTACAGCAGATTCGCTGGCCGCCTACCAACATCGCCGACACGCCGGAAGCCGCGCTTTCACGGCTGTTTATGCTCCCTGGCGCGCACTACAGCGATCCTGAGTTTAGCTGGGTGTGGGAGGTGGCACCGGCAGGCATCGGGTTTATGAGCGGGACGGCACTGGGGCCGCAGTTCAGGGGTGATCTGTTCGTGGGCGCGGCCACGCCCCAATTGCAGGGCGGCTACCTCTTCCACATGAACCTGACCGGCAACCGCATGAAGATCGGCGTCGACGATCCTCGCCTTGAGGACCGCGTCGCGGACAATCTCGCCAAGCACGACATCACCGAGAGCGAGAGCCTGCTGATCGGCAGAGACTTCGGCGTGGCGACCGACATCGAAACGGGACCGAACGGCAATCTGTTTGTAGTTTCGCTCTCCCAGGGCGCGATCTACGAGATCTACCGGCGCTAGGCAGCCGCCAGGCGGCGCAGATCCCGACTGTGGGCGGCCCACGCCCCACCGCCCTGCTGCTCGCGTGCGAGTCCACCAGCAACGCACGCGAGCAGCAGCGGAGCGCCCTGTTCCCGTCAAACCTCCGTCTCGAGCGGTTCCCAGATGAACCCTGTTGCGGCGCGCCTGACCCGTCCCAACCCCGGAAAGGCCAGGTGATAGAACAGCGTCAGCATCTTTGCATCCGCCACCCGTGCGAGCGCAGCGCGCCGCGTTGGGACTGAGATGCTGGTGTCGACATCAAAGGACGCCGACCACTCAGGATGGGCAAATTGCATCGGGCTATGCAAGAGGTCGGCCAGATGCATTAATTGCTCCTGCTCGGATTCCAGCAGAACCGCAATCTGGCCGGGCGTGTGCCCCGGAATGGGTACCGCAGCGAGTCCTGGGAGGATCGGCTCGTCCATGTCGATCAGGCGCAGCCCGCATGCCTCAAGCATGGCGGCGATCGGGCCGTGATCGACCGCACCCGCAACGATTCGATCCTGCCAGAACGCCCACTCCGCTTTCGACATGACATAGGTGGCATGCGGAAACACAGGTGTATGATCGTTCGAGAGCAAGCCCAACACATGATCGCCATGCGTGTGCGTAATCACGACCAGCGAAATACTCTCCGGCGCAATACCGGCCAGGCGCATGCTTGCGGGGAGATAGCCCCGGTTGGGCCTGCTCCCCTCCCCGGCATCCACCAGCACCGTCTCGTCGCCGATGCGTGCCGCCAGCACGTTCAAGGAGCTTTCCGCCGCATCCAGCGACAGCCCCAGGTCGGCATACGCCTGACGGTACTCGGCTTCGGTCGCGTCGGGATACCGCCGCACCATGCCAGCCGCCCCAACCACTGAGACGCCGTCGAGCAAGACCGTACCATCGATCCGTCCCACCTTAAAGGCATAGCTTGTTGCGCGCATCCTCAATCCTCCGACACATCGTTTCCCATCACGGGCAGCGCGACGACCTGGCGCGCGGTGCTCCCGTGTGGTTACGAGCATAGTCTACCGGAGAAACTAGCGTATCGTCCGTTGTACCAACCTGCTCTGCGCCGCACCGACAGGCGTCGCCGGGTTAGTGGTGCTATACTCGCATCGTGGATCCAATCCTCTGAGGAGCTACCGATGGGCATTGAGTTCAAGCGACTCGGTGAGGTCAATCGGCGTGACCTTATTGACCTGATGAATCACCCGCTCGTCCGTCGGCAAATGCCGCTGACCGGCGATACATTCGATGAAGCCGCGTGCGACTCGTTCATTGCGGCGAAAGAGCGGCTCTGGACCGAGCATGGCTATGGGCCGTGGGCCTTTGTGGTAGATGGGCAGTTTGTCGGCTGGGGCGGCTTGCAGCCGGAGCACGGCGACGCTGATCTGGCGCTGGTTCTGGCTCCGCAATACTGGGGCATGGGCAAGCTGATCTACATGGAGATCATGCGGCAGGCGTTCGGTGCGATGGGATTCGAGTCGGTGACGATCCTGTTTCCGCCGAGTAGAACGCGCGTCAAAGGGATCTTGCGGCTGGGATTCATGCCGGATGGTGAGGTTATGCTTGGCGGCGAGCGATTTATCCGCTACCGATTGCACAAATCGGCGCACGAGCACCGCGCGCACGGCACGCGCAGACCTTGAGGGCTGGCTATACCATGACGAGCGGCATCCTCCTGTACTCGTGATCGATTGGGATCTTATGCAAGGACGGGCACTATGCGACAGCCTGACCAGCCGGACCGACCCACCGATACCTGGGCGGATAGCGCGGCCTATGAGTCGTATGTTGGCCGGTGGAGCCGTCGCGTGGCGCTGGCCTTTCTCCCCTGGCTCTCGATTGCGCCCGGAAGGCGCTGGCTCGATGTCGGCTGTGGCAGCGGCGCATTAGTCCAAGCCATACTCGATCATGCGCAGCCGGGCGAGATTAAAGGCATCGATCGCTCTCCCGACTATATTCGCTTTCTGTGCCAGACGATCCGCGATCCGCGTGTCAGCTTCGACGTGGCCGATGCCCAATCGTTGCCGTTCAAAACCGGCCAGTATGATGTCGTGGTATCGGGCCTGGTGCTCAATTTCATCCCAGAGCCTGAGGCCGCAGTACGCGAAATGGTGCGGGTCACGCAGCCGGGCGCAACGATTGCGGCCTATGTGTGGGACTATGCCGGAGAGATGCAACTGATACGCCATTTCTGGAATGCTGCGGTGGCGCTCGATCCGGCCATGCGGGAGCGTGATGAGGGCTTGCGGTTTCCGCTGTGCCATCCGAACGCCTTGCGCGCGCTGTTTGAAGGCTGCGGCCTGCATCAGGTGGCCGTGCGGGCGATCGATATTGACACGACCTTTCACGATTTCGACGATTATTGGTCGCCGTTTCTCGGCGGGCAAGGTCCGGCACCGGGCTATGCGATGTCCTTAAGTGAGGATCAGCGGGCGGCGCTGCGGGAGCGCATCCGCGCGACGCTTCCCTTTGCCGACGATGGCTCCATTCCGCTGGTTGCGCGTGCCTGGGCGGTACGCGCTCGTCGCTGAGGCATCCAGCCAGCAACAGCGGCGGCGTATCGTCACGCACCGCCTTCGACGGCGGCGGCTCTATCTCACGCCATCTGTGACCGTATGTGACACACAGCGCATATACACTGCCTCAATACACGCAGCTTGAGGAGGCGATCCGTGTGGAAAAACCGCTTGCCAACACAATCGCGTTAGTCGCTGGCGCAACGCGCGGTGCCGGTCGGGGCATTGCCGTTGAGCTAGGCGCTGCCGGTGCGACCGTCTATGTTACTGGGCGGACCACTCGTACGCAGCGGTCCGAGTACGATCGCCCGGAGACGATCGAAGAAACCGCCGATCTGGTTAGCCAGGCCGGAGGGCACGGCATTGCGATCGCGGTCGATCATCTTGATAGCGGCCAGGTCCAGCGCCTGGTCGAGCGTATCGACCGCGATCATCAGCGTCTTGACGTGCTGGTGAACGACATCTGGGGTGGAGAGCGTTTATTTGAATGGGACAAAACCGTATGGGAGCATTCGCTGGATCGAGGGCTGCGGCTGCTGCGGCTGGCCGTCGATACGCATCTGATTACGAACCACTTCGCCCTTCCGCTGCTGCTCAGGCATCCCGGTGGTCTGGTGATCGAAATGACGGACGGGACGGCAGCCTATAATGCTACGAACTATCGGGTTTCCCATTTCTACGATCTCGCAAAGGCATCGGTCCTGCGCATGGCCTGGGCGCTTGCGCACGAGCTCGGCCCGCACGGCGCGACGGCAGTTGCCCTGACACCAGGCTGGCTGCGATCCGAGATGATGCTCGCAGCATTCGGCGTTACCGAGGAGAACTGGCGTGATGCAACCGCGCATCAACCGCACTTTGTAATATCTGAGACGCCGCGCTACGTCGGTCGTGCGGTCGCCGCGCTGGCCGCCGATCCGCAGGTCGCGCGCTGGAATGGGCAATCCCTGTCGAGCGGACAACTGGCAAAGGTGTATGGCTTCACGGATCTCGATGGATCGCAGCCTGATTGCTGGCGCTATATCGAGGACGTGCAGGATCAAGGGAAGCCAGCGGACGCGACAGGCTATCGCTAGCGGCGCTGGTCCGCCGCACCGGGCGCTCGTGTTGCGCCGGACGATGCAGGGGCGGTAGGTTCAGCGGAGTAGAGCGTCGCCGTCTCCTGATGATGTCTTGTCGACAACGCTCCTCTGATGCGATGAAAACGCGGGACGCTCGGCAGTGACCTCATCGATCAGATCGACCGCAACCAGCCGTAGCTCGCTGGTGTAGTGGTGGCCTTCTGCGTCGATCAGCCAGGTCTGATCGGGTGTCGGCAACATCTCCGTGATCGTGATGGGCTCGTCCGCTTTGCCGGCTTCGATCGTCCGGTGGATCGTCTTTGCCAGGATGTCCAGGTAGATCGGGCTGTCGAAATCAACATAAAACGGCTTGCGCTCGACAGGTGCCTTGACGAACACGAAGCGCGGCATGGTATGCATATGTGCCCAGCGGCGGGCGGCGACAAAGCGCTCGGCCTCGTCCTTGTGCTGCACGAATGGTATGCGCGACGCGGCAAAACTCCATGTCTCGCGGCAGACGACCAGGCGGTCGATCGTGACGCGGGGTGTATGGCTGCTGGCGCGCAGGATCTTAAAGGCATTGATGGTTAGGTAGGAGAGAATATCGCCGAAGACCTCAATCAAGTCGAACTGCGCGTGTCCGTCGCGGGTGCGAGCAACCAATCCCGCGTCGGTATCTTCGATGACCAGCGACCCGATCGGGATCGTCCGCGATCGGTCAGGCTCGTAGGACGGGTTGGGCGCAGCTTCCAGAAAGGTATCGCGCGCGGCTTGCAGCGAAAGCTGCGTCCGTGTCGTCAGGCCCGGCCAATGCTTCGGAGGGATCGAAATCACCCGCGCATTGGGCAGATCGAACTCAAGCGCGCGGAAGATGGTTTCTTTCGACGGATGCTCTTCGAGAAAGAATGCCACGCCGAGGGTATTCGTTGCGACATGCAGCTCACCCATCACAAACTGATAGTCGTCCTGCTGAATGGCTGCGGGATGCGTGGCCGCGATCATCACATCCGGGCTGTGATAGCGGGCCAGGGTCCAGCCGGGTCCGGGCGCATCAAACGCTGCCAGAATTCGGTGGCGCAGCTCGGCGCTGGTGTAGGTGACATGCCGTTGCCCCGGCGCGATAGCGAGGATCGCGGCCCAGCGCTCCTGAAGCTGTGCGCGGCAGGCGTCTACGATCTCGTTAGGGCCTTCAAGCGAAAGCATCGGCTGTCCACGTAGCCACAGGTTGAACGCATCGACGGTCGGGGAGTTGGTTTTCCGGGCCAGCTCGCGATACAGCTTTCCAAATCCCTCACGGTAGGCTGCGGCAACCATCGATGTGAACCAGCGGGCGCTGGTCAGCACGAGCGCCAGGGCCGGACCAAGCGATTCGACAAGCTGTGGTCCAAGATCGACACGAACATTTCGCTGGCAATCTTCATAGACGAGGGTTCGCCCGGCATATGTTTTTCCTTCATGCCGTGTCGCGGCGGTACTGGTCAGCCGCGTAAATATTGCTTCCAGGTCGCCCATCGCCTGATCGAGCGCGTCGGGGTTTCCGGCGGCGCGCGCAACACCCGCTCGCGCCGCTTCAAGCGTGCCGAGCGCTTCGAGCGCCCCGTCACGCAGATGCTCCTGCTTCATCTCTCCAAGCATGCGCCGCAGCTCCTGCTCAGAGTGCGGCCTGACGGGGATACGAAAGCCCCAGGAGATCAGCGCTCGTCCGGCAAAGTATTCAAGCAAGGTGAAGATCTCGGCTTCGCTCTTCAAACCATTGGCCGGATCGCGCAGCAGCTCTGCCGCAAGCTCGTTTGCTGCTCGTCGGCCATCGCACGCTTGCAGGAGGGCTGCCTGGCTTGCTGGCAGCGGGATCGGACTTCGCATCGGCAGATAGAGCATCGTGCCCTCGACATGGACAAACGCCGTGCGGCGCGGCTTGAGCCAGGCGCGCAGCATGGGATCTTTCGCCAGCGTCTCGGCCAGCGCTTCGATGCACCACGACTCGAAGTACACATTGCGCCGGGCAAGCAGCGATGATCCAGGCGCGACCGTGATCGTCTCGCCATGATCGATGAGCGTTGCCCAGCCAACCGGGCCAAAGAAGCCAATCGTATCGTTTTTGAGACAGTAGCGCTGGAGGTAGTTGGCGATCAACTCCTCGTGCTGCCGTCGCTTTGAGGAACGCGGGGTGCTCTCCGGCGCTTTTCGGAGAAGCGGCGCGAGTGCGGTATGGAACGCGCGGTGATTCTGCCAGATGACGGCCTCACGAAACGGATCGGTCGAAGCAATATCATAGATTGCCCGCGATACCGCGCCTATTTCGCGCGAAAGCGTCTCACGAATCTCGCTCCACGCAGCATCGAGCGCTGCAAAGTCGTCTCGCAGCCTGTGGAATACGTCCATATGCAGAGCCAGAATATCATCGGGATTCGGCATCTTGCCGAGCTTAAGCGGTCGAATCGCCGCGACGAGGCTCGTACGTTGCTCTGCGTCGCCATCCTCCAAATCACGCCGCAGCCTCGCCAGCAGATCATCAGCCTGCTGCCGCACCCGCTCTTCGGCCTGAAGGACGCTATCGGCAAGCGCGGCTGAGCGAGGCGCTGCCAGCCTGGGCATATAGTCGGCAGGAAACCCTGCGCCACGCAGCCCCACGCAGCGCCAGAGCGCCCAGTGCGTTCCCGGTAGCCGGGCCAGATGATCGGGCACCTGCCGATGCTGATGGCTGCAATCTGCGTGATCTTCTGCCTCCGTGGGCGCCACCGTGGTTTTCTCGATCTCGTCCATGTTGACCTTTGTCTTGTGCTAGTGCTCGTCGTGCCGCTCATGCTCAGGATCATTCCTGTTCCGTGGAATGGCAGTGATGGAAGGCATGGCCTCATCATAGGTGGAGCGGGATAGCGGTATGAGCGGTGGTTCCTCCAGTGCGCTGTGCTGCATCGATGCCTGCTCGATAGCGGCGGCGAGATCTGCGACAGTCACGGCCTCAAAGAAATCGAGGACGGAGAGTTCGACGTGGAAGGTGGCCTGGATGCGGGCGAGGACCTGGGTGGCGAGCAGCGAGTGGCCGCCCAGCGCGAAAAAGTTGTCCTGCACGCCGACGGTGGCAAGCTGTAACACCTCGGCCCAGATGCGCGCGACCTCCGCTTCCAGCCGCGTGCGCGGCGCGACAAACGTGGCATCGTGGACCGGCGTCGCGCCGTCGGGCACCGGCAGCGCACCGCGATCGAGCTTGCCGTTGGCATTCAGCGGCAGCGCATCCAGAAAGACAAACGCGCTCGGCACCATGTAGGCGGGCAGGCGCGCCGCCAGGAACTGGCGCAGTTCGGAGGTGAGGCCCGCACCCCCCGGCCCCCGCTCCCATTGCAGAGGCGTGGGGGCGGTTTGGTTCTGGGTTTGCCCAGCGGGCACCCGTTCGTGGTTCTCTCCTACGACGTAGGCCACCAGCCGCTGGTCCGGGTGCCCGCCTGCGGGCGGCGTATCCTCGCGCAGCAGCACCACGGCCTCATGCACCGCCGCGTGCTGGCGCAGCACCGCTGCGATCTCGCCCAGCTCGATGCGGAAACCGCGCAGCTTGACCTGCTGATCCCGCCGCCCCAGGAACTCCAGCGCGCCATCCGCCCGCCGCCGCGCGCGGTCGCCGGTGCGGTAGAGCCGCGCGCCCGCTGTCGCGCTGAAGAGATCGGGCACGAACGTCGCGGCGGTCAGATCGGGCCGGTTGAGGTAGCCGCGCGCCACGCCCGCGCCGCCGAGATACAGCTCGCCCAC
>DASUTC010000291.1 GCA_036374795.1 Herpetosiphonaceae bacterium | reverse complement strand
CGCGCGGCCTGTGCCGCCACCAGCGCGTGCAGGCAGACCTGCTGATGATACGCGCGCAGCGTCGCGTTCCAATCGACCACTATCTGCCGACGCTCGGCGACGGTCAGCATGGCCTGCCGCGATCGGCTCCGCCCTGATGGGTCTTGTTGTCGTGTCGATTATAGCATGAAGGAGCGTATTAACAAAACTTAACATCCCGCGATCGTGACGGCGTTCTAGGCGCCATGAGGGGGACGACCGCGCGCGGCTTGTCTCTCGTCCGCCTGCGTCGGCTGGCGTACCTCGCCCGCGTGCCGCGCAATCACCGCGTTGACCTCGGCTCCAAAGAGCAGCACGGCGGCGGAGATATAGAAGTACAACAGCAGCACGATCACCGCGCCGAAGCTGCCGTAGGTGACGCTGTAGTCCACAAAGTTCCGCACGTAGTAGCCAAAGCCCAGCGAGGCCACGATCCAGATGATCACCGACAGCACCGAGCCGGGCGTGATCAGGCGAAATGGCTGCTCGACATTCGGCGCGACGTAGTACACGATCGCCGTCGCGAGCATCAGCAGATAGACTGCAACCGGCCACCGCAGCCAGGTCCAGAACATGACGACAACATAGTCGAAGCCAATCAGTGCCGCTAGCCAGGTCATCAGGCGCGGCCCGACCATCATCAGCCCGATCGCAAGGATCAGCATGGCCGCAAGGCCGATCGTATAGATGATCGAGAGCGGGTACAGCTTCCAGGCGGGCCGCGACTCATCGACATCGTAGGCCATATTCAAGGCATGCATCGTCGAGCGCACGCCAACGGATGCGCTCCAGAGCGCCAGGATGATGCCGAAGGAGAGGATCTGGCCGGAGTCCTCGCGGCGCAGCTCGGCGATCACCCTGCTCACCGAGTCCATCGCCTGCTCCGGCACGACATACTGCGCCTGTTCCAGCAGCCAGTCGAAGAAGTCGGAGAGATTCAGGAAGCCCAGCAGCGCGACAAGAAAGATGATGAACGGAAAGATGGCAAAGAGCACGTGATACGCCAGCGCGGCAGCGTAAGTCAGCATGTTATCGGCAAGGAAGTCTCTGACCGAGCGCATTGCCAGCGTACTCACTCTCAGACCGTGGAATCCCGGAACTCGCATACGGATCCTTTCAGACTAGGCCGCGATCTATCATAACACCGGCCAGCAGCGCCAGGCATGGCGACAGGCCAGGGGTTTCGGGCGGCCCCCCAAATTCCCCATGCAGAATCGCATGAACGCTGTCACATTCAGTCTTGTCAAAGCAGGTTAACATCTGCTACGATAGAGCCGATAACATACTCTGCATGATGCATCTGTCAAGCCGCGCCGTCTGGGGCGGCTCGGTTGTCGTCTGTACGGGTGCTCCTGCATTCCCACCCCGCACGCTAGCCGCAGGTTTTGCATCAGGTCCAGCCATCGCGGAGGCACGATCCTTCGCCATGACCAGTAAAGATCGAGGAATCGCTATGAGCGAGAGCCTGTTTGCCTATCTCGACAGCGCGCCGTCGCTGGATGAGATCGCCACGGAGCTGAGCCACCTCGGCCTCTGCTATCGCCACACGCTCCCCGCCGACGACCGCTGGGATTATCCGATGCATGTGTTCGGCATGGACAATCTGCGGGTTGTCTACCATGCCGGCGATCCCCATGCCTCCGGAGCGATCGTCGATGCTACCGTGCGCCGAGGAGATACTGCCGTCGGCGCGGCGCAGCTTCGGCTGATCGCCACGCGCGTCGTGCAGCGCTGGGGCGGCGAGGTGTACGATCCGCAGATCAAACGCCGGGTCGTGCTGAGCAAGCCGGTATGAAGGCGAGGTTTTTGAACCTCTGCTGATGCAGAATCGCATGAGCGCTTTCCCAAAAACGGTGTGTGATTCTGCGCTGGCGGGCATCCCTCGACTATCGAGACGGCGCCGGTGGGATTCGCGGACGAGTTGCAACGTCGTGTAGAATACGCGCCACATCCGGCGCTGCCGGATCTTGGAGTGGGCCATGTAGCCCCCGCGAGGAGTAATCGCACCATGAATCTGTGCAAGCCTACCCTTCGATGCCTGGCGCTCTGGATCTTTCTGCTGCTGCCGCTCGGTGTGGCCGCATCGCCGCAGACCAGGCCGATCGTCATGGAGCCGCTGCCGCAGAGCGTCGAGTATGCTGCGGCGATGCGGCCAGCCTTTGCCGCCGATGTCAAGCGCCCCGATCTGCCGCACTACGATCTCGATCTGACAGTCGATCCGCGCGCCCGCCGCCTGACGGGCCACATGCATCTGACCTTCCGCAACACCACCGGCGGCGTCCTGAAAGATGTTGTGCTGCGGCTCTACCCGCAGTTCCCGCGCGACATCTTTGGCGACGGCGGCACGATCAAGATGGATGTCAGCAACATCGTCGTGCAAAACATCGCGACGACCGGCACGTACCAGGCCCAGCGCACCGCGCTGCGACTCTCGCTTCCGGTGCCGGTGCCCGCCAACGAGATGATCGCGCTGAGCCTGGACTATTCGGCAAACATCGAGCCGTGGCAAAGGAGCGAAGGCACCTTCCCGCTGCCCTCGTACTACCCGATGCTGGCGATCTGGGAGGGCGGCTGGCGCACCGATGTAACGCGCTTTCCCGATCGTGTCTATGCCGCCAGCGGGCTGTATCACGCGCGCATCACCGTGCCGAGCGGCTGGACCGCGATCAGCACCGGCAGCACGATCGGCAGCCAGGCCAACGACAACGGCACCACGACGTTCGAGGCGGTCAGCGGCCCCGTCCGCGAGTTTGCCTTCAGCGTCGGGCGCTTCGCCAGCGCTCGCGCCAGCCACGACGGCATTGAGGTCGTCGTGCATCACCGCGCCGACGATGGGCTGGACGCCGCCGCCGATGTGATGGCGAAACATGTCGCGGCCTCGCTGGCAACCTTCAACAACCTCTTCGGGCCGTATCCGTACCGCGCGCTCGAATTCCACCTGATCAACGCCCGGCGCGGCTTCGACATCGGCGCTGAGTATCCGGGCCTGGTGGTGATCCTGCTCAACGGACGCTACACCCAGGAGACGCGCTTCGTCACGGCGCATGAGGTCGGGCACCAGTGGTTCTACGGCATGATCGGCAACGATATTTACCACGAGCCGTGGCTGGACGAAGCCTTCGCGCAGTATAGCGGGATTTTGGTCGAGGAGCAGTGGGCCGGAAAAGCCGCCGCCGCGCGCATGTACGATCAGCAGGTGACACGCCTGAGCCGCCGCGCGAAGCTGCCCGCCGGTCTGGGTATCGGCGACTACGGCTCGTGGAACGGCTACTATGCCTCGGTGTATGGTCGCGGCGCGCAATTCCTGGCGGTCCTGCGCGGCGAGATCGGCGATGCAGCCTTCTTCGCCGGGATGCGGCGCTACGTCAGCGGGCACAAGTACGGTATCGCCCACAGCGACGATGTCAAAGAGGCCTTCGAGCAGAGCAGCGGTCGCGACCTCGACGCGCTCTTCAAGCGCTGGGTGGGTCGGTAGGCTCGGTCTTCAGGAGCAAGAGAAAGGCACGCAGTTGCAAAGTGCTTCTGCGTGCCTTTGCTGTGGCAGAGCAGCGTACTATCATCGAAGTAGCTTCGGCGTGATCATCGAAGGAAGGGTATCTCCTAATGAGAACGAGCGGAACGAAGGTACTTCCCAATCTCGTGTCCAGATCGGCGTGCTATAATCTGTTCTTATAGTAGATTATGGTTAAGGAGGTTGATATGGCAACTATAGAAATTGAGGTTAGCCCTGATGTTGCCAGCGCGTATGCATCCGCCTCGAAGGAGACTCAAAAAAAGGTGCAAATACTCCTTAACACATGGCTGCCGGAGCTGATCACAGCACCACACCGCTCGTTACAGGAGGTCATGGATCAGGTGAGCGATGAGGCTGAAGCACATGGGCTAACCGACGAGATATTGGAGTCGCTGCTTCGTGACGATGACTAAGCGCTTTGTATTCGATACAAACGTCCTCGTCAGCGCGGCCCTGCGTCGCCAGTCACTACCGCGTCAGGCGCTCAATCAGGCTCAGGCGCTTGGGCACGTGTTGATTTCAGAGGCCACCATACACGAACTGCGCGAGGTACTTTTCCGTCCAAAGTTCGACAAATATCTCACAGAGCAAACGCGCTTGCTCTTCTTAACAACGTTACTCGCTGAAGCTAAAGCAGTAAGTATCACTGAACACATTACGCTATGCCGCGATCCAAAGGACAACAAATTCTTGGATGTAGCCGCGAATGGTATGGCAACGTGTATCATTAGTGGCGATGATGATTTATTAGCGCTCCATCCATTCCGTGCCATTCCCATTATCACTCCGCGCGCCTTTCTTGAGCGCGATTGGTAAAAGGTTTATCCTCAGCATTGCCCTCTTATCAGTTCATATATCTCGTCACCAAGCCAAGCTCACTCCCGCTCGCCGAAGATCGCCCGCCCGACGCGCACCAGCGTCGCTCCCTCCTCGATCGCAACCTCGAAGTCGCCAGTCATGCCCATCGACAGATGCCGCCAGCTCGCCTGCGGCACCTGCCGCGCCAGCTCGTCGCGCAGGCGGCGCAGCGCGCGAAAGACCGGACGAGCGACCTCAGGATCGGGGTCGTAGGGCGCGATCGTCATCAACCCCTGCACCTCAAGCTGCGGCAGGTCGGCGATCTGCCCGACCGCCCGCACCAGATCCGCCAGCGCCGCGCGGTTCTCCACGCCGCCGACCAGATCGAAGCCTTCCTTGGTCGGCTCGCCCGACACGTTGACCTGGAGCAGCACCGGCAGGCGGAGCGACCCGAACGATGAGTCTTCCTCCACGTGGCGGTTGAGCGCCTCGGCCAGCTTGACGCTGTCGAGCGAGTGGATCATATCGAAGAGCGCGACCGCCCGCCGGGCTTTGTTGCGCTGAAGATGCCCGATCAGATGCCAGCGCGTCCGCTCATGGCCCAGCGCCTCGATCTTGGCCTCGGCCTCCTGCACGCGGTTCTCGCCGCAATCGCCGACACCTGCGGCCAGCGCCGCCTCGATTATCTGCGGCGCATGCGTCTTGGTCACGGCGATCAGCGTGATCTCCTGCGGCGATCGACCGGCGCGGCGCGCGGCGGCGGCTATGCGCTCGCGTACCGCCGCGATATTCTGCGCGATCTGCTGCGACAGTTCCATACTGCTCCTACTCACGCATCCCAATGATCGCGGCAAAGCGTCCGGTCGCCCCGTTCGTCGCGCGATGCGAGAAGAATCGATCGGCGTGATGCACTGTACACACGCCGCTGACCTCGATCCGCTCAGGCTGCACCCCGCTTGCAACCAGTGTCGCGGCATTCGATTGCCACAGATCGAAGAAGGTCTGCCCGTCGCGCTCGATCAACACCTCCGGCTGTGACGACAAGGCAGCGCGAACATGCTCGGCCACGTGCGGCCACACGTTGTAGCAGCACGGCCCCACCGACGGCCCGATCGCCACCTGAAGATCGGCGGGCCGCGAGCCGAACGCCGCCGCCATCGCGCGCACCGTCGCCGCGCCGATCTGCTTCACGGTGCCCTGCCAGCCCGCATGCGCCACGCCCACCGCGCGCCGCACGGGATCGAAGAAGAGCAGCGGCACGCAATCGGCGAAGCACGCCAGCAGGTAGAGCTGCGGCGTATTGGTGATCAGCGCGTCGGCGGGCGGCAGCACCGAATCGCGATCCAGCGCGCCGCGCCCGGCGTGCGCATCCGTCACAACCAGCACATCGTCGCCGTGGATCTGACCCGCCTGCACCACCCGCGCGGCAGGAATCTCCAGCGCCGCGTAGAGCCGCCGCCGGTTTTCGCGCACGGCAGCCGGGTCGTCGGGCCGCGAGAACGACAGATTAAGCGTGCTGTGGGGACCTGCCGACACGCCCCCGTGGCGAGTCGTCACGGCATGAACCAGATCGGTATGCTCGAATGAGGAAAAACGCAGCAACATAGCAACCTTTAACAAAATAGAACAGGGACGCCGCAGCGTCCCTGTTAGGATACCATAGACCGCGCCGTCGGTTACGCCTGGACCTCAGTCAGCGTGACCCACGGCGAGGCGTTACCGGCGTTGTCCAGCGCACGCGCGCGCACGAAGTAGCGCCCGCGCGGCAGCGTGGGCAGCGCAGCCTGCGGCTCTGTCACGAACCAATCGCCGGTGCCCTGCGCGTCGGTGCCGACGTAGAGCTGATAGCCCCGCACGCCGGAGCCGGAGTCCGTGGATGCCTGCCAGCGCACGATTTGATTCTGCCCCTGGCCCGCGTCGAGCAGCGCTGGTGCCGATGGAGCTTCCGTATCGCCAGCGCGCGCCGTCAGCCGCTGCCCCATGTACTGATTGCACTGCTCATGGTCGGGGAAATTGTAGCCTTCAACGAACGCCAGCGGCACGCCACGGCGATGGCGGGCAGCAACGCCCTCGCCGTAGAACATCTCGAAATGGAGATGCGGATTGCTATAGCTCGTTCCGGCGCTGCCGACGGTGCCGATCACGGTTCCGGCAGGCACGAACTGACCCTTGCCAAAGGGCACGCGGCTCTCAAGATGGCTATACATCGTGTAGTAGCCGTTCCCATGCGACAGGATCACTGTGCCGCCAGCGGCACCCCACCACCAGTACGTACCGCCAGCGGCGGCGCGAACCGGCGCGCCACGAGTGCGCCCGCTGGTATTCACCAGATCAAAAGCGTTGTCGTCGTAGCCGGTGTGGGTGCCACAGTTATAGCCCTGGATCACTTTCCAGGTTTCGCCCAGAGGGATCGGTAATGAAAGTGTGGGGGGCGAGGCTGCCTCAGCGTTCGTGGGTACAGACAGGGTACCGAACACCAGGGCCAGAGCCAGCGCCAACGCGACCAGGCGTTGTGCAAGCATACCGGTTGTACTCCTTTTCCATCTTGGGAAGCGAATACATATCAGTGCTGCGTCATGGCAGCATCAGAACGGCGACAGCATACCAGGGGTTTGTGAAAAAGTCAACTAACTATGTTGAATAGTCAACGACATAGCAGCTCCTCGTGATTTGACAGCAGGGAGAAATATACTTACACTTCTAATAGTTAGAAGCTTAGAAGTATTTGATATATCAAACTATATGAGCACTGGAACTATCGACACGACCGATTCGGCTCAGCAGCTAGCGCACCTGCTGAAAGATTTTCTCGCCACCGTGATGCGGCACAGCGCCTCCGACACGATGCGCATCATGCGGCGGGCAGAGCTATCGATGCCGCAGCTTGTCACGCTCTGGTTTCTCCGCCGCTCCGGCACCGCGACGATCTCGGACATCCGCGAGCATCTCAACCTGTCGCTGGCCGCGACCAGCCATCTGGTCGATCGGCTGGTGGTGAGCGGCTTCGTTAGCCGCAGCGAGGCCAGCACCGATCGCCGTCACAAGCAGGTCATCCTCACGCAGGAGGGCCTCGCGCTGCTTGGCGAGGTCGAGCAGGCGCGCGTGGCAGAGGTGGCGCAGCGATTGGCCGATATGCCGCCCGCGCAGGTGAGCACGACGATCGACATGCTGGCCGACGTGCTGATATTTCTTCATCACAGCGACCCACAGCACACACCTGGCGAAGAGCGCGCAGGCGCCTGACGCTGGCGTGATCCATTTCGTATCAAGCATTTAGAGGACTTATGACAACGACTTCCGCACCATCGGATGAGCGGATTGACTACGCCTCAGTCTTACCCGGACGTACCAAAGCGATCATCCTGGCAGGCGTGCTGCTCGGCCTCTTCCTGGCCGCGCTGGATCAGACGATCGTCGCTACGGCGCTGCCCGCGATCGTCGCCGAGTTCCAGGGCATCGACCTGCTCTCGTGGGTTTCGACCGGCTACCTGCTGGCGAGCACCACGATGGTCCCGATCTACGGCAAGCTCTCCGACCTCTACGGGCGACGGGCGATTTTGCTCTTCGGCATCGTCGTCTTTCTGGCCGGATCGTCGCTCTGCGGCATCGCAGGCGATATGCTTCAGCTGATCATCTACCGCGTGATCCAGGGCATCGGCGCGGCGGCGCTGACCTCCACCGCGTTTGCGATTCCGGCGGATCTCTTCGCACCTGCCGAGCGCGCGCGTTACCAGGGATTGTTCGGCGCGGTCTTTGGCCTGTCGAGCGTGATCGGCCCATACCTGGGCGGCCTGCTCACCGATAACTTCAACTGGCGCTGGGTGTTTTACGTCAATCTGCCGATTGGCGCAATCGCGCTGGCGTTCATCATCATCAAGATGCCGAAGCTTGCCAGCGGCATCCGCGCGCCGATCGACTGGCTGGGCACGATCATGCTGACCGTGGCCGTGGTGCCGCTGCTGCTGGGCCTGACGCTGGACA
Organism: Herpetosiphonaceae bacterium; assembly: GCA_036374795.1. Taxonomy (NCBI): domain Bacteria; kingdom Bacillati; phylum Chloroflexota; class Chloroflexia; order Herpetosiphonales; family Herpetosiphonaceae; species Herpetosiphonaceae bacterium. The sequence goes on along the minus strand of DASUTC010000291.1, from coordinate 34,619 downwards.
AGACGCTGTATCCGTGGTCGTCGCCGCTGATCCTTGGCCTCTTCGCGGTCGCGGCCATCGGGACCGTCCTCTTCCTGTTCGTCGAATCGCGAGCGGTTTCGCCGGTGCTGCCGCTGGAACTGTTCCGCAACCGCAGCTTCGCGGTGATCAATGTGATCTCGGTCTTGAACGGCGCGGCCTTCTTCGCGGCGATTCTGTTCCTGTCGATCTTCATGGTCAACGTCGTCGGCGTCTCGGCGACCGCCGCCGGGACCACGCTGATCCCGCTGACGTTTGGCGTCGTCTTCGGCAGCATCGTCTCGTCGTTTCTGGTGCAGCGCGTCGGTCGCTACAAGCCGATCATCCTGGTAGGCTTTGTGATCATGATCATCGGCTTTGTGCTGCTCTCGCAGATGGACGCGAACGTCTCGCCCTGGGGCGTGACGCTGCGGATGATCGTTGTGGGTATCGGCATCGGGCCTGCGCTGCCGCTGCTCAACCTGGCGCTGCAAAACGCCGTGCCCTTCGAGAAGGTCGGCGCGGCCACAGCCAGCCGCCAGTTCTTCCAGCAGATCGGCCAGACGCTGGGCGCGGCGATCTTCGGCGTGATCCTCTCGACCACGCTGACCGCGCAGCTTGCGGCCAACTTCGCGCCGATTCAGTCGCAGTTGCCGCCCCAGCTGCGCAGCCAGTTCGATCCCAACGAACTGCGCAACGGCGTTACCGGCGGCGAGGGCGCGCAGGGCGAGCAGATCAACGTTGGCGCGCGTATCGAGCAGAGCATCAAAGATCAGTTTGCCCAGCAGCGCACGGTTGTGACCGCCGCGATCCGCGACGACGATCCGCAGGCCCAGGCCGCGCTGCTCAACAATCCGCAAACGCCGGAGCAGATCAAGGCGTTCCTGCAAGCGGGCGGCGTCGAGGGCGCGGTTCAGCAGCAGATCGACGCGCGCTACCAGCGGATCGAGGCGGCGCTCAAGAGCGGCAACCAGCAGACGATCGACCGGCTGAAGCACGATCCGGAGGCTCCAGCCTCGCTCAAAACCTTTCTGGAGCAGGTTCCGCCGATCCTGCTCAACAATCCGGCAGCCGTCGACCAGATCCTCAAAGGTTTTCGCAGCCGCCTTGAGGAGCAGAAGCCTACGCTGGTAGCCGAGACTCGCGCGCAGATGTTGGCGGGCGCGCTCAAAGCCATCGACGAGGCCGAGGTCAACGCGCTCAGGCAGGGCCAGTCGATCGGCGCGCAGATCAGCGAGGCGCTGCGGCAATCATTCGCCACGAGCATCACGCAGATTTACTTCTACGCGCTCTTCCCGGTGATCGCCGCCTTCCTGCTGACCTTCGCGATCCCTGAGATCCCGCTGCGTAAAACCAATCGCGCCGACGCGCCGATGCCTGCGTTCGAGTAGCGATCCCCCACAGACCGGCCAGACACCGAGATGCTGCGCGCATCTCGGTGTTGTTGTTAACGCAGACAGGAGGTACGCAGAAACCTGTTCTTGGAGCGGCTTTTAGCCTGCGGCAGCAAGGAAACTTCCCTGCTGTGTGTTGTGTGCCATTCGGGCACACAACGCACAACCTTGACCAGTTCCGTACCGCTCTGCCGAAGGCAATGCGGCCACTGCGTAAGTCCTGCGCAGAATCAAAGAGCCTGATCGACGCTGCTGATCGCGGGCCGTTACTTTTCTGAGCCTGGAGCGTCTTTGCTCATAGCACGACACGATTGATCGTCGCTAGAGCAGCATGAGCATCCCCCTGATCCACAAACACCAGCACTCGCCATACATGTCGCGAGGAGATATTTCGATGGATGACATCGCCCTGGTTAGCGCTGCGCGCACCGACCCGCGCAACTTTGCCGCGCTCTACGAGCGGTATCTTGGGCCGATCTACCGCTACTGCTACGTGAGGCTCAATAATCGTGAGCTGGCCGAAGACGCGACGAGCGAGATCTTTCTCAAGGCCCTGACCAATCTGCCGGGCTACCGCGACGGCGTTTTCGCGGCCTGGCTCTTTCGGATCGCACAGAACGTCGTCGCCGATACCCACCGCCGCAGCTACCGTATCCAGGCGCGCACCGCCGCCGCTGCCGAGCACGATCTGCTGGCGGCTCCCGGCGATCTCGCCGAGGCGTACATCGAGCGCGAGACGCTCATGAACATGCTGGCGCTGCTGACCGATGAGCAGCGGGCGGTGCTTGAGCTACAGCTCGCGGGCTGGACAACAGCGCAGATCGCCGATGGGCTGGGCAAAAGCCTGGCCTCGATCAAGATGCTGCGCTATCGAGCAGTTGAGCGCTTACGCACAGTTATACATCAGGAACATAAGGCATTTGAAGGAGGCCACTAATGGATTTTGACGATCAGCACCAGGCCGCGTTACTCGACGAATACACTGCGGCGCTGTCTCGCGACGCTAACGCTATACCGCCCCACAATCTCGCGCCGGAGATCGTCCAGATGGCCCGGCACCTGGATCACCATACAGCGCGCGAGGCGCCGCAGCCGCTCTTTGCCGAGCAGCTTCGTCAGCGCTTATATGCGGAGGCGATAGCGCTCGCGCCCGGCGCTGCCGCTCGATCGCGCCGCCCGCGATTCCAGCTCGGCAACATGTTCAACCGCCGACGGCTGCTGGGCAGCGTGGCCGCGATCATCACCGTGTTTGCGCTTGTCACCATGCAATTTCTGACGCTCCGGCCACAGCCGGTAAGCGCGGCGGAGATTCTTCAGCGGGCACAGACCGCCAGCAGAGACAGGTCGATCCGCAGCTTCGTCCTCACCGAGACGCTGGAGTCGGCGGGCAATCCCGCGCAGGGCAACGGCGGCTTTCGCAACGTCACAAGGCGCTGGTACGAGGCACCCAACCGCTGGCGGATCGAGAGCACGTACAGCACGCTGATGCCCGGCACCGGCGAGGAGACGCACACGGCGATCCAGGTGAGCGACGGCACCACGCGCTGGGACTACGATACCCAGCAGCAGATCGTCACGATCGATCGCGTCGACGCCGAGCAGAGCGGGCAGCACGGCATGCTCGCCTTTGGTGTCACCGGTCTGGAGGCCGTGCTGCAAGAGGCGAGCACCTGCCGCAGGCCAACGCTGCAAACAGACGCGGCTATCGCCGGGCGGCGCAGCTACGTGATCGATCTTGGCCCGTCGACGTGCGGCAGCAGCAGCTCAGCGCCGGAGCTGAACGGACGGCAGGTGCTGTGGATCGATCAGCAGACGTTCTTTGTGCTCAAGGCCGAGCTGTACGGTCAGGGCAGCGACCAGCCGATCGCGACGCGCGAGATCAGCGCGATGCAGTACAACACCGCGATCGACGCGCGGCAGTTTAGCTTCACGCCGCCCGCGAGCGCGACGGTTCAGGACATGCGCCAGCCGTAAGCCAGACGCAAGAACAAAACGCTCACCGCGCCCCTCTCCTACCGAAGCCGGAGAGGGGTTTTTGTGCCCGTGCTACCTTGCGCGCATCACGTGAAGAGCTGCGGCTGCTCCCGACGCAGACTCATCCAGCGCCCGCGCCCGATCACCAGATGATCGTGGACCGCGATGTTATGCAGCCTGCCCACGACGACGATCTGCCGCGTGATGCTCGTGTCCGCCTCCGAGGGCGTCGGGTCGCCGGAGGGGTGGTTGTGCGCCAGGATGATCGACGCGCTGTTGCGGCGAATCGCCTCGCGGAACAGCTCGCCGACGCGCACGGGCATGTCGCTCAGGCTGCCTTGATAGACGGTCTGGATCGTCAGCACCTGGCCTGTTGTGTCGAGGCAGATCACCCGAAGCTGCTGCTGATCGAGGCAGCTCATCTCGACCAGCAGCAGCGCGGCCACGTCGTCGGGCGTGGTGATCCGAGCGCCGGAGTGCGGGCGCAGCACATGGGCGAGCACATCGAGGATCGCCTGCACCTCCGGCGGTGGCTGCTTCACACGCAGCGCCTCGCGCAGATTCGCGCCCTCGGTGGCCGCAAGGCGGCGCAGGTGGCGCAGATCGAGGTAAGGCGCGACGGCCTCGCGCAGGCGCTGCTCATCCGAGCGTTTGCGACGAGCCATTAGCGCACCTCGGAGCGAGAACAAAGCGGGAAGGCCGGGTGTCCTACGGGCGTAGGTGCGGGGATGTGGGCGGGCGCGGCGGGGCAAGCCGTGCATGGTACAATCGTCGTTACGACCATGAAAGCGTTTCCTTTCCTGGTCTGAGGTTCGTCCCTGGTGGTTTTGCACCGGGGGCGAACTGCTTTTTAACTTGTTGCGATTATATACCACGCGCTGCGGGTTTGTCTAGCAGGCTGTAGAACGCGATTTGCGCCTTTGTGATGCGCGATTCTGCCGTTTTCCGCCCTCCGCCGAGGCGAAAAATAAGCGGATGCTTGGGGGGATTGGGGCGCAGAGCGGCGGTGATTTGGCGCTGCGGAGCGGTGCAGACGTGCTGTGCAGTAGTGCAGACGTGCTGTGCAGTGGTGTAGAAGCGCTATGTAGCGGTATAGAAGCGCCGTGCAGCGGTGGCGGGCGAGGATCTTGGATGATCGCATGCAGAGGTGGGCTGATGGACATGTACGAAAGACCGTGGATGCGATTGGCCCAATGAATGTTTCCGCAACACAATCGCGTGGATGCGATCGTAGGGGCGTCATTCATGACGCCCTGGGCGTGATATATCACGCCTCTTCGGGATTTCGCAACATAATATCGTGGGGCGAATGTATCCGCGATGACGATTCGCCCCCACAAAACCTGCGTGATCTCGCCATGAACCCGATTGTAACTGGATCATGCTACCCTATCACCAGGCACACGACATCGGCGGTGCCGCAGCACACGCGACCGCCGGTAGATCCTGCTTGCGCTGCGCCGAGGCAGACGCCGCCGCTGTCGTGCGATGCTTGCCGACTCTAACCGAAGAGCCTAGCAAGGAGGATGATCATGCTTCGAGAGCAACGTAGCGCGGCGCTGGCGGCAGATTGGGCGTCAAATCCACGGTGGCAGGGCATCGAGCGACCCTACAGCGCCGAGGATGTGATCCGGCTCAGCACCTCGATCCCGATCGAGTACACGCTGGCGAAGCTGGGCGCGGAGCGGCTGTGGGATCTCCTGCACAGCGAGGAGTACGTCGCCGCCCTCGGCGCGCTCACCGGCAACCAGGCGATCCAGCAGGTCAAAGCCGGTCTCAAAGCGATCTACCTCAGCGGCTGGCAGGTCGCCGCCGACGCGAACCTGGCCGGGCAGATGTACCCCGATCAAAGCCTCTACCCCGCCAACAGCGTGCCGCACGTCGTGCGGCGCATCAACCAGGCATTTCAGCGCGCCGATCAGATCCAGAACTCCGAGGGCCAGGGCGATACCTACTGGTTCGCGCCGATCGTCGCCGATGGCGAGGCCGGCTTCGGCGGCTCGCTCAACGTCTTCGAGCTGACCAAGGCGATGATCGAGGCGGGCGCGGCGGGCGTTCACTTCGAGGATCAGCTTGCCTCGGAGAAGAAGTGCGGCCACATGGGCGGCAAAGTGCTGATCCCGACGAGCACCGCGATCCGCAACCTGACGGCGGCGCGGCTGGCAGCCGACGTGCTGGGCGTGCCCACGCTGATCATCGCCCGCACCGACGCCAACGGCGCGCAGCTGATCACCAGCGATGTCGATCCGCGCGACGCACATTTCCTGACCGGCGAGCGCACCTCCGAGGGCTTCTTCCACGTGCGCGGCGGCCTCGACGCGGCGATTGCCCGTGGGCTGGCCTACGCGCCCTACGCCGACCTGATCTGGTGCGAGACATCAGAGCCGAATCTGGACGAGGCCCGGCGCTTCGCCGAGGCGATCCACGAACGCTTCCCCGGCAAGCTGCTGGCCTACAACTGCTCGCCCTCCTTCAACTGGAAGAAGAAGCTGGACGACGAGACGATCGCGCGGTTTCAGCGCGAGCTTGGTACACTGGGTTACAAATTCCAGTTCGTGACGCTCGCGGGCTTCCACGCGCTCAACCACAGCATGTTCAGCCTGGCACGCGGCTACAGCGAGCGCGGCATGGCGGCCTACTCCGAGCTACAGCAGGCCGAGTTTGCCAGCGAGGCCGAGGGCTACACCGCAACCAGGCACCAGCGCGAGGTCGGCACCGGCTACTTCGACGAGGTCGCGCAAGTCATTTCGGGCGGCATGTCCTCCACAACCGCGCTGTCCGGCTCGACCGAGGCCGAGCAGTTCCACGAGCGCTAGCAGGGCGCTAGCGGCCAGGAACGGGCGCCATGCGGGTGAGGGCCTGGATCGGGTGGTAGCGGGGCTTCACGACAGATGAGGGGAGAAGTGACATGTTTCCACCTGGCTGGGGATTTCTGCCCACAACCAGCGCTATGTTTCAGCGCATGCAGCACGACCTGGAAGAGATGCAGGAGCGCTTCGGCGCGCTCTTCAAGACCATGCTGGCGGCCAGGCCGGGCACGATTGGCCGGACGCCAGCCGAGACGGTCTATACCGAACACAACGTGCGGCTGCTGCACTACCGTCCGACCGTCGCGGAGCCGCACCCGGTGCCGCTGCTGATCGTGCCCTCGGTGATCAAGCGCGCCTTGATCCTCGATCTCGCGCCGGGCCGCAGCCTCGTGGAGCATCTGGTCGGCCAGGGGCTAGATGTGTACATGATCGACTGGGGCAAGGCCGGGCCGGAGCAGCGCAGCGTCACGCTCGATCAGTACGTCGTCGGCTACCTGCGCCGCGTGGTGCAGCACGTCCATCGCCGCTCCGGCCAGTCGCGGATCAACCTGCTGGGCTACTCACTGGGCGGCACGCTGACGGCGATCTTCAGCGCGCTCTACGGACGCTACGTGCAAAGCCTGGTGCAGCTTGCCGCCCCGATCAACTTCCACGACGAGGGCCTGATCTCGCAGTGGACCCGCCCGGAGCGCTTCAACGTCGATCTGATCGTCAATACGCTGAGCACCATGCCGCTTGAGCTGATGCGCGCCAGCCTGCGGATGCTCCAGCCGACCGCGCAGATCATGCAGCAGATCGCGCTGGCCGAGCGCTTCGGCGACACGCACGCGATTCAGGACTTGCTGGCGATGCAGGTCTGGATGAGCGACATGGCGCTGCTGCCCGGCGAAGCCTACCGCACCTTCATCAAGGAGTGCTACCAGGCCAATCATCTGGTGCAGGGCAAGCTCGTGATCGGCGGGCAGCGCGTCGATCTGCGCCGGATCGACCAGCCGCTGCTGACGATCGCCGCCAGCGGCGACCGGATCTGCCCGCCGCGCTCCGTGGCCGCGCTCAACGAGCATGTCGCCAGCGCCGATCGGCAGGTGCTCGAAATCCCCGGCGGCCATATCGATCTGGTCGTCAGCAGCGACGTGACCGGGCAGCTCTGGCCGCAGATCAGCGCATGGCTGATCGCGCGCTCTGCGGTGGCGGAGGCGACCGATGCAGCGATGCCGGAGCTTGAGCAGGATGCCATGCCCGCAGCCGAACCGAGCGCCGCGCCTGAGGCCGCACGTTCGGCAGCGGCGAATCAAGCCCAGGCCGCACATGAGCGCGCGCCGAAGCAACCGTCGAGGCCGCGCGGCGGACGGCGCAACAAGAATCAGGCCGGGGATACGAGCGAGGCTTTCGATCAGCCCGACAGGTAGCTATGCCATTCACCACCGTCCAGGGACTACGATTGTATTACGACGTGCATGGTCATCCCCGCCGCGCAGATACCCCTCCGCTGCTGCTGATCGCCGGACTCGGCTTCTCGACGTGGTGCTGGTTCAAACAACTGCCAGCCCTGGCCGAGCACCATCAGGTGATCGTCTTCGACAATCGCGGCACGGGCCGCTCCGAAAAGCCGCGCCATCCCTACAGCGTGACACGCATGGTCGAGGATACGATCGGGCTGCTGGACGCGCTGGACGTACGGCGGGCGCATGTCTTGGGCACCTCGCTGGGCGGCTTTGTCGCGCAAGAGCTGGCGGCACGTCATCCCGCACGGGTCGGGCGGCTGGTGCTGTGCTGCACGAGCTACGGCGGGCCGCGCAGCGTGCCGATGTCGTGGTCGGCGCTCAGCGCCACGCTCGGCTGGGGCAGCATCGACCGAACCCAGGCGATCCTGCGCGGGCTGCGGATCGCGACCTCGCAGCCGTACTGCGACGAGCATCTGGACGAGCTGGTTCAGATCGCCGAGTGGCGACAGAGCGATCCGCTCTCGCGCGCCGATTACTTTCGCCAGGTGATGGCGGGCGTGCGCTTCGACGGCTTGCACCAGGCACGCACCATCGCCGCACCCACGCTGGTGCTTCACGGCACCGACGATCGCGTTGTGCCGGTGGCGAATGCGCGGCTGCTCGGCGCGGCGCTGCCTGATGCGACCGTCCATCTGCTCGACGGCGCGGGCCATCTGGTCTTTATCGAGCGCGCCGCGCAGGTCAACCGGATGATCCTCGACTTCCTCGAAGCGTCAGCGCAGCCCGCCTACGGCCAGGCCCGCAGCGATTGAGCCGTAGATCAGCACGGGGCATCATTCGACGACGCCCCGGCGGCTGCGCCTGGCCCACCTGATCGACCGCTACGGCTCGGGCTCGCCCTCGCCCTCACCACATTTGACGCCGTGAATTCCCTCCTGCGCTGTCGAAAACGCATTGCCCTGGCCTACCGTCAGGAGCAGCGATTCAGACGGCACGAGATGAACCGATGTGCCATCGATGATACACAGGCATACGCCCTTCTTGATGCTGATCGGTGAAGAATCAGGTACCTTCGTGCCATAGAGAATGATATTCGCCGACGGATCGCTCAGCTCGGTGTAATTGATTTGGAGATCGAGGTATGCCGGATCGAGCTTATAGGTCGTGTGCTTAGTGGATGCGAGTGTCTCGGTCGTCGAGATCGTGCTCGACTGAGCGACGATCACGATCGCTTCACCGAATTGGTTGGTGATCTGGCAATAGATTTCATCGGCCATGAGCTTTCTCCTTTAGTACACCGATTCGAGCATGATCGTCTGCATCGACTGGGTAAAGATCTGGTCGAGTGTTGCGGAGCATCCTTGCAGCCGGGCGATCTCAAACACATCATGGGGCACCTGACGACGAACCGCCGCGACCTGCCGCTCGTAATCGCGGGCTTGATCGGGCGAGCGAGCGGCTCCGCTGCGCTTGTAGAGCGCGTCGGCAGCGCCCAGCGCCTGCGCGGCCAGATCGCCCTGTCCCAGATCGATCGCAAGCTCGACCAGATTGTTCAGGCAAAAGAGAATGTTCTCGATGTCGTTGAGTTCGAGATAGATCGTCGCGCCCGCATGCAGCAGCCTGGCGGCTTCGAGATATTCCGCACGCAGCCGCGCGATCTCGCCGAGATTGGTCTTGATCAGCGCGACCGTGCGCTTGTTCGTGCTGTCGTCCTGAAGCAGGAGCAGGCCGTCCCGATAGAGCTGCGTCGCGCGGTGCAGATCGCCTTGCTTGTACGCGATATTGCCCAGGTTATTGAGCGCGGTCGCCACGCGATTGGTATCGTCTAGCTCACGGTAGAGGGTGAGCGCCTCCTCAAAGAATGGACGTGCCCGATCGTAATCGCTCTGGTTGAACGCCACCACGCCCAGGCTATTGAGCGCCAGCGCTATCCCGGCGCGATCGTCCAGATCCTTCCAGAGATGGAGACTCTGCGTAAGATGCGCTGTGGCGCTCACAAGATCGCCCTGCATGCGGGCAAGAATCGCGCTGCCGTACACAATCTTGGCGCGCACCGCAGACGAGCCGTAGCGCTGCGCCAGCGCCCGATCGAGCCAGTGCCGTCCCTCACCGACGTAGCCACGAAGCCACCAGAAGCGCCATAGCACGCTGCACATGTCCAGCGCGATCTCAAGGCGGGACGGCTCGGCATCTGTAAACGCCCAGGCCAGCGCCGCCCGCAGATTCTCATGCTCCTGGTCCAGATGATCGATCCGCGCCGTAGCCTCCGATCCGGCCAGCGCTGCCTCCGATTGCGCCACCAGCCCGGCATAGTACGCGGCGAATGAGCGGCGCACCTGCTCGATCTCGCCGCACGCCGCCAGCCGCTCAAGGGCGTAGGATTGCAGCGTGCCCAGCATGGCAAAGCGAACCTCGCCCGCCTCATCCTTGATCCGCCGCACCAAATGTTTGTCGAGCAGCGCAACCAGCGCAGCTTCTACCGATAGCCTCCGATCGCCACTTTCATTGCAGACCGCACTGGCTGCCGCGATCGTCCAGCCGCCCACGAAGACGCCCAGCCTGGCAAAGAGTCGCTGCTCCTCCGCATCTAAAAGCTGGTAGCTCCAATCGATCGTTGTGCGGAGCGTCTGCTGACGGGCCGGGAGGTTGCGCGCGCCCCCAACCAGCAGCGTGAGCGGTTCTTGCAGCCGCTCCAGCAGCAGCGACGGCGGGAAGTGCCGAATATGCGCCGCCGCCAGCTCGATCGCCAGCGGCAGACCGTCTAAGCGGCTGCATATCTCGGCGACTGGCTGCGCATGCGCCGCCGAGAGCGTGAATGTCGGCGCGGCAGCGCGTGCCCGCTCGCAGAAGAGCCGAACTGACTCCACCTGCATCAGGTCGTCAAGCGAGCGGCGATCTTCGGCGGTAGGAATCGCCAGGGGTTGGATCGAGTAGAGCTGCTCGCCCAGCAGATTAAGCGGCTCCCGGCTGGTGACGAGCAGCTTGAGCCGCGCGCAATGATGCAGCAGCTCGTCGATCAGCGCGGCGCTGGCATCCAGCAGATGCTCGCAATTATCCAGAATCAACAACATCTGGGTGCTGCGCAGGGCGGCGCAGAGCGTCGCACGCATCGGCTGCTCGGAGTCTTCGCGCAGGCCAAGCGTGGCGGCGATGGTTTGGTCGATAAAGCAAGCCTCGCGCAGTGGTGCCAGCTCGACCAGCCACACGCCATCGGCAAAGCTGTCCAGCAGCTCGTCTGCCAACTGAAGCGCCAGCCGCGTCTTACCGCTGCCGCCCACTCCGACCAGCGTCACGAGCCGATTAGCAGCGATTAGCGGCTTCAGCTCGGCGCGTTCGTCCGCCCGACCGACAAAGCTGGTGAGCTGAAGCGGCAGGTTGGTACGCCGCACGCCGGACGGCGCGGCTGGTGCCTCGACAGACGACGGCGGGATCGGCGAGGACAATCGATCGACGGCGACTTCGGCGCGTGCCGCACGGAGGAAGGCCGTATGTGCTTCGGCGGGCAGCTCCAAACAAACCGCCAGCCGCTCGGCAACCTCCCGCGAAGGACGCAGGTCGTCGGCCTCGATTTTGCGGATCGTAATTGCCGCACAGCCGACCCGCTGCGCCAGCGCCGCCTGTGTCAGATCCAGCGCCTTACGCCGACGGCGCAGCCAGACTCCAAACGAAAAAATCTCCTCCATCGCAAAACGCCTCCATACCGTTTATCAACCGGCATGTCGTACGAACAGGGCTGTTTGTGGGCAGAAATATACGGCGGGACGACAGACGAGCGCCGATGGGGGTTCTCCCGCCAGTAGGACGAATGCAGCATCAAGAGTGGGGGGATCATCTCCTGGGTGTGCGCGGCCTTTAACGACCGAAGCTAGTATAGCGCATGTTCTGCTGTTTGCAATTGCCGCATATCGCTCGCTGTATCCCTTTCTATATCCCAGAGCGATACAGCAACCCTGGTTGAAGATGGTGTAATACAGCCACGCCAACTTGCTGCCAAAGCAACGCCAAATCGTACAAACATCCAGCTTCCTGAGGAACGATCCAGGCGATCGTTCGCACGAGTTGAAAGGAGGGTTCAACCACTATCTGGTGTCGTATGCATCCACTTAACGTTGATTAACGAGGCCCGGAGAACTATGTCACAGCTTGAGCCGATGATCATCCACGCTTGGTAGGCGCCCGACCGGCTGATCGCTCCGCCGAGCGCATCCAGAATAGTTCCGCCGCGCGAGATCGACGACACCAGACCATCCGGCACCGCCAAGATTATGCTCACCAGCTCGCCAATCATTGTTTGACTATGTCGACTATCAATCTTGTATCCGTGCGGGGTTCGACCACCCCGACAAGCACCAAGGAGACACCTATGCCAACCTATACGCTTGAACTGCTGATCGACGAAGACGATCTCCGCATTATCAAAGGCGCCCAGCAAAACATTGTTCTGGCAAAGCCCACCGGCGACAACGCCTCGCCCAACGTCGCCTGGCAAAGCTTCGATCCCTTCCAGGAAAATAGCGTTACCTGGTCGGAGGAGTACGGCCTGTATGCCTCGAACACCAAGATTGTCAACGGCGCGCGCATCGCAAAGATGAGCGGCGTCAAGAGCGCGACCGACAAAGCGTACTACTCGTTCCGATCGGACGCCACCTTCTACGGCCCGAATCAGGATGGCGACGCACCTGGGATCGGCCAGTATCGTATCTTCAACGAGATGCCGAGCTCACAATACCCCGCGCTGACCTTCGGGCTGATGCAGAGCGCGACGATCAACGGCAGGCTCTCCGACTCCCGCCCGCTCAACGCGCAGTATGTCCCGGCCAGCCAGCAGGTGACGTTCACGCCGCTGACCACCGTGTACGTCTGGCTTCAGTCGACGCTGACGAGCGGCACGGTGATCACCGAGGTCGCCAGCAAGCATACCGAGGTCATCTTTGGCGGCTCGGTAACAACGATCACGCTCCGCTACGATTCCTCGCGCGGCATGTTCGTGAAGTATGTTCCCCAGGAGCGCGCGCTCGTGGTGGACGCTCCAGACGTGAGGCTGCTCAGCCCTGTGTTCACCTAAGCAGCCTATGCGGACGCCCCGCCCGTAGGGCGGGGCGTTTCGTGTATCGTCGCCGGCATCTCCGGCATTGATTAACATAGCTCAAGAGGTACACTGATGGACATTCAACAGATCCTTAAGCTTCAGGCGGAGTGGACCTGGAGTATCATGGCGGACAGCGCCCAACTCGGCGAAATGATTCGCGAAGATGCGATCACCTCCGTCAATCTCGCCACAATCAACCGTCTGGCGAAGGATAATCAGATTCCGCTCAGCATCACCAGCTTCCAGGGCGCGAAGCTCGAAAGCGAGTTTGGTGCCGACTGGATGTGGATCTTGAACCAGTCGGGCTATATGGTCCAGGCAAAACGACTGGATGTTGTCCCGTCTGTCGGCGGCCTTTCGTATACCATCCTCATCGATCAGCTCAACCTGCTCGTCGATGCATCGCAGACCTTGTCAAAGCAGCAGGGCATCGACACGATCCCGGCATATGTCTTCTACAACTCGATGATGAAAAACGTGCAGCCTCAGGATATGGGCTGTATCTTTGTCAACGCGCTTGTGCTGAAGCATTATCTGGTGGACACGAAGGGCGTCGGAAACCAGCAGTCGACCACCGTGTCTCCCCAGTTGATCATCGACCTGGGCGGAAAGCCGTGGTACAGGATGTTTGGCGGCTAGCGTCTGGCCTTCGCTCGCGAGCTACGCCCATCACGCCACGACGCGGCAGGCCCGATTCTGATATATCGGACCTGCCGCGAAACACACCGAGAAGCTTAGTAGATCGCGCCGCCCTGCTGTGTCGACGTGAGCACGCCAGCCTCGGCGGAGAGCGTGTAGGCCGTGCCGCCGCTGCCGCTCCATGTCGCCAGGTTGAACGTCGCCGCGCCCGATACGCGATACACCGCCACGTTGCGATAGGTCAGCGCCGTGCGGCTGACACAGACCTCAGGGCGTCCGGGCGTGCGCAGGAAATAGACCGCGCCGCTGCCGAGGCGCGTCGCCGCGCCGCTGGGCTCCACCACCAGCGCCGTGCGCTCATCAATGCCGATGCCTCTGGCCTCCGGCGACCAGCCATCCTGCACGATCCGCGCTAAAAACCCAACCAGCCGCCCCATCCGGTCGCGCGCCGCGAAGTGGCTATCGGTGATCACGTTGTCCATGTTCGGCAGCGTCAGGAAGTCGCGGTCGAGCGACATGTAGCGGTTGTACGGATCGCTGAGCGCCTCGCTGGAGTAGACCGTGCCGTTCTGCGCGGCAAACAGGAACTCGCCCATGATCGCCAGCCCGGCGCTCGTCCCGCCGATCGGCGCGTTCCTGGATGCGACATAGTGGATCGCGTCCTCGACCGGCGTGCCCTTCCAGAAATCCACATAGTCGGCCTGGTCGCCGCCCGCGATGAAGAGCGCCTCGGCGCTGCGGATTTTGTTGACGACGAAGCTGTTGCTGGCCGCCGTGCGCGTCTTGATGATGATCGTCTCGACCGAGTCGAGGGTGCCCAGGCCGTAGATGTAGGGATTGTAGGCGTCGGTGCCCGAAGCGCGGATGACCACGAAATCGCCGCCGCCGGACTTGTTGATCATCCACTGGAACGCCGCGTCGACATCGGTGCTGCCGCCCATGAGCATCAGACCAGCGGTAGTTGATCTTGCGACATCGCCGGAGTTGCCGGTGACATAGTACTCGTAGCCAGTTGCGGCTGAAGCCGTCGCCGCGCCGAAGATCGGCAGCAGCCCACCCAAGACCATCATCCACGCCATCACGAGCCTGCGAACGTTCATCTGGTTTCCTCCTCGAACGTACAACCAATCATCAGACATGCACGCTGCGGGGGGTGAGCAAAGACGCACAGCACGCAGAGCCGAACATGAGGAACATCGAATCAGCCGATTCATCATGCGCTGCGACTACGTATACTCAGCGTTGGGCGGAGCTAGCCACTCGCCAGACCGTGGTAAATGTTTTTTTACCAGGGGCACGAGCATAGCACAGGCCGCAGTGTGCGTCAAGGTGCGCGCTATGCCTACGATTCTTGCTATAACGCTAGCCTGGGCTCGTGTTCGTAACTTTTGCGGGCGGACAGGAGTTTGAATCGTTATGAGGAACGGGAGACGCTATCATCGCTTAAGGATGCGGGTGGGTGTGGTATGATGACGGAACGAGAAACGCTAGAAGGAATCAAGATGGTCGAGCTGGAAGTCGCAATTGCGAAGGTCGGCAAATACGCATCGCCGGAGAGCGGTGATACGATCGAAATGATCGAGCGGCCCAAGGGCGGCTTTTCGCTCGTGATGGTCGATGGGCAGGGCAGCGGGCGCGGCGCGAAAACGCTGAGCAACCTCGTGACGGCGCGGGCAGTTGCGATGCTCAAAGATGGCGCGCGCGATGGCGCGACGGCGCGTGCGGTGCACGACTACCTGTACGGCTACCGCAACGGCCAGGTATCGGCCACCTTGAATATTCTATCGGTCGATTTCCAGGCGAACTGCATTATTATGTCGCGCAATAATCCGCTGCCGTACTATATTCTCGATCGGCAGGGCCTGACCTCCAGCAACGAGCCATCCACGGCGATCGGGCTGTACCCGAATACCAAGCCGGTGATTACGCAGCACGAGATCGAGCCATACAGCTACCTGATCGCGTTCACCGACGGCATCGCCGGAGCCGGGCAGCGCTACGGCAGGGATATCGATCTCGCCAATTATCTGGCATCGTTCCGCTGCGATAACGGCTGCTCGGCCAAGCATATGGCCGATAGTATTCTGATGCGGGCGCTCGAACTCGACCAGGAGCGTCCCGCCGACGATATGAGCGTGATGGTCCTGGCGACACTGCCGCGCGACGAGCACGAGCCCAAGATCCGGCGGCAGCACGTCACGTTCCCGCTGGAGCGAGTGTATAAGTAGGCGCGGGTCGTACCGGCGTCTGCCGAGTTGGCGCTATGGTAGTTGTCGTGGTCGGGCCGTGCGGCAGCGGCAAATCAACGCTTGTCGCACGGCTGCGCGCTTCAGGCTATACGGCGCGCGCGGTAGCGCAGGAGCATTCACAGATCCATGATCTGTGGAAGCATGGCGGCATGCCCGACGCGCTGATCTTTTTGGATGCCAGCCCCGCCACGATCACCGCGCGCCGCCAGAACGAGTTTCCGGAGTGGCTCTACACGCTCCAGATGCGGCGGCTCCGCTCCGCCCGCGAGCACGCCACGCTCTACCTGCACACCGATCGCTACTCCTCAGCCGACGTCCAGCAGCGTGTGCTGGAGCATCTCCGCTCCTTCCCCAGAGAGCGCGCCGTACAGTAGATTGCCTGTTGCGCTGCCTCGCCGACGAGTCCCTGGTGCCTATGCCCCGATCGTCGGCGCTTTTACTATGTTTGACAAGCTATGTGCCGCTGGTTAAAATTGCATCCAGGTATGCACCGATCGAAAAGGCCGCTCTACCCACAACCTACCTGCTCAGCCGACGATAGGATCATGAGGCACTTGCTACCAGGGTTCGCCTGCACTACACTGACTAGCACATCTACATGAATGCTCCGATCGGCCCATCAGGGCAATCGTGATCCTGCGCGTGCCCGGCATGGTAGGGCGATACGTATCATCGCCCAGGATCATCCGCCTCATGCTACGCCATCAACCACGCTAAAGGGTCTTACCGGCCCTCGTCGAGCGCATGAAGGTTCCGTTTTCATGAATGACTTCTTGGCCGCGCTGCTTCGCCCGCGCGCTGAACGCCAGCCTGAGCAGCAGGCACTTACCTTTCTGGTCGATAGCGCAACTGACAGGCTTCGTCGGGGCTACACGCTGCTCGATCGGCGCTCCCAGGAGATCGCGGCGCTGCTGCCGGGTGAGCGAAGGGCGCGCCGCTGCGCTGCGCCTGCACGGACGCTACGGCCTGCGCATCGCGGGCGTGCGCTGGCGAGATGCCGCACCAGAATCCAGAGCCAGCGCTTCGCGCAGGAGGACCATCTATGACGCACGACGAGGATCGCCTCCCCAGCCGCGACCAGCTCTCGGAGACACGACGCGCGCTGCTCGAACGGTGGTTGCAGATCAAAACCCGCTCCGCTCCGGCGACCGCGACCCCGATCCCTCGGCTTGCGGATCGCACCTGTACACCGCTGTCGTTTGCCCAGCAGCGGCTCTGGCTCGTCAACCAGCTCGATCCCAATAGCGCGGCCTACAACATGCCCGGAGTCGTCCACCTGCGCGGACGGCTGGATGTCACCGTGCTTGAGCGCAGCCTGCACCAGATCGTGCAGCGCCATGATGTTCTGCGCGCGAGCTTCGTCGACGTGGACGGCGTGCCGATGCAGCGCGTGGAGCAGGAAGCGACGGTGACACTGCGCCGGGTCGATCTGCGCGAACTACCCCAGCCGGAGCAGGCCGTCGTCGTGCGGCGGCACACATCCGATGAGGCGCGGCAGCCGTTTGATCTGGCGCAAGGCCCGCTGCTCCGCACGCTGCTGCTCCAGCTTGGTCCGCAGGAGCATCTGCTGCTGCTGACGCTGCATCATATCATCGCCGATGGCTGGTCGATCGGCGTGTTCGTCCGTGAGCTGGCCGAGATCTACACCGCCCTGATCGACGGCAGGCCGGCCTCGCTCCCGGCGCTGCCGGTCCAGTACGCCGACTTTGCCGACTGGCAGCGGCAGCGCATGCAGGGCACAACCCACGCCCGGCAGATCGATCACTGGCGGCAGCGCCTCGCGGACCTGCCGACGCTGCACCTGCCCACCGATCGGCCACGTCCGCCGCTCCAGACCTTCCAGGGCGATCGGCACCGCCTGCACGTAGCCGCGAACCTGACGCAGGCGCTCAAGGAGCTAGGCCAGCAGCACAGCGCCACGCTCTTTATGACCCTGCTCGCCGCCTGGCAGACGCTCCTCCAGCGCTACAGCCAGCAGGACGAGATCGTCGTCGGCTCGGTGGCGGCGGGGCGTACCCGGCGCGAGCTTGAGGCGCTGATCGGCTTCTTCGTCGATAATCTTGTACTGCGCACGGATCTGTCGGGCAATCCCACGTTCCGCGAGCTGCTGGCACGGGTGCGCGCCACCTGTGTGGATGCCTACGCGCATCAGGACATGCCCTTTGTCCAACTTGTCGAGGTGCTTCAGCCCGATCGCGATCCCAGCCGCTCGCCGCTCTTTCAAGTCATGTTCGTGCTTCAGCCCAGCCAGAGCGACACGATCGCGTTGCCCGATCTGACGCTGACGCTTGAGGAGGGCGACACCGGCACGGCCAAGTTCGATCTGATGCTCAATCTCGAAGAGCACGCCGATGGGCTGCGCGGCTGGATCGAGTACAACACCGCCCTGTTCGAGGCTGCGACGATCGCGCGGATGGCCGCGCATTTTCAAACCCTGCTGACGGGCATCGTCGCCGATCCTGATGCGCCGATCGCCCACCTGCCGCTGCTGACGGAGGCCGAGCAGCAGCAGATGCTCGTCGACTGGAACCGCTCCGGGGCGGAGTATCCGTGCGCTGCCGCTGTGCATGCATTAATCGAGGTGCAGGCCGCGCGCACGCCCGACGTACCCGCGATCGTCTTCGATGGGCAAGCGCTGAGCTACGCCGAGCTGAACACGCGGGCGAATCAGCTTGCGCACTATTTGCGCGCTCAGGGCGTCGGCCCGGATGTGCTCGTCGCGCTGTGTGTCGAGCGCTCGCTGGAGATGATCGTCGGCATGCTGGCGATCCTCAAGGCCGGCGGCGCGTACGTGCCGCTTGATCCCACCTATCCCGCCGAGCGGCTTCAGTACATGCTGTCGCACAGCCGCGCGCCGGTGCTCCTGACCCAGGCCGCGCTCGTCGAACGTTTACCGGAACATCAGGCGCAGGTGTTCTGCCTCGATGCCGATTGGGATCGACTGGCGAATTGCAGCACCACCAACCCGCCGCGCACCGCGCTGCCGGAACACCTGGCCTATATCATCTTCACCTCCGGCTCCACGGGCCGACCAAAGGGCGTGATGGTCACGCAGCGCGGCTTGATCAATCTCGTCTATGGCCTGCGCGCCTACTTCACCGATCCGGCAGTGCAGCACACCGGCCTGATCACCTCGATCAGCTTCGATATTTCGGTCAACCAGATCTTCCCGACGCTGATCTTTGGCCGCACGCTGCACATCATCCCCGACCCGGTCAAGTTTAACAGCCGCGCGCTCCTGCGCTACCTCGATGAGCACCAGATCCACCTGCTGGACGCGGTGCCCTCGTATCTGCACGCCGTGCTCAACACGCCCGAACGCCCCCCGAACGTGCTGCGCTACCTGTTGCTCGGCGGCGAGAAGATCGAGCCGCGCTTGCTTCAGGCGGTCTTCGGCCAGCTTGGGGCGCAGGTCGAGGTGGTTAACATCTATGGCCTAACCGAGATCAGCGACATTAACGCGCTGGGCGTGATTCGCGCCGCCGATCGTGGCAAGCCGATCACGGTGGGCAAGCCCTTGCAGAACAACCGGATCTATATCTTGAATCGCTTCGACCAGCCGCAGCCGGTGGGCATCGCGGGCGAGGTCTGCATCTCCGGCGAGAGCGTCTCGCGCGGCTACCTCTTCCGCCCGGAGCTGACCGCTGAGCGCTTCGTGCCGTGTCCCTTCGAGGACGGGCAGATCATGGTGCGCACCGGCGACCTGGGCCGCTGGCAGCCCGACGGCACGGTCGAGATCCTGGGCCGCATCGATCATCAGGTGAAGATCCGAGGCTTCCGCATCGAGACAGGTGAGATCGAGGCCGTGCTGGCGCAGCATCCCCAGGTGGATGAGTGCGTGGTGCTGGCGCGCGAGGATGGCGCGGGTGCCCTTGGGGCGCGGCGGCTGGTGGCGTACGTGGTAGAACAAAGAACGGGCGCTATACGGGTGCCATGCCCAGAGGGCGCCCGGCATGGGCACTCGCATGGCACCGGGAACCAAGAGCCGAGAGCCGGAAACTCGAAACTCGAAACTCGAAACTTGAAACTTGAAACGTGGAAATCGGAACTCCGCGCCTACCTGAAAGAGCACCTGCCGGAGTACATGATCCCATCCGCGTTCGTCTTTCTGGAGGCCCTGCCGAAGACGCCCAGCGGCAAGATCGACCGCCGCGCGCTGCCCGCGCCGGAGCGACAGGCTGAGCTAACTGCTGGCTACGTCGCGCCGCGCACCGAGACGGAGTTGATTCTCGCCGGTCTGTGGGCCGAGGTGCTCGGCGTGGAGCGGGTGAGCGCGCACGACAACTTCTTCGAGCTGGGCGGCCACTCGCTGCTGGCGACACAGATCGCCTCGCGGGTGCGCGACGCCTTCCAGGTGGAGCTGCCGCTGCGGACGCTCTTTGCCTCGCCCACGGTCGGCAGCCTGGCGGAGTGGATCGATCAGGCCGGGCGCGATCGAGTGGGGCTGCTCCCACCGCCGCTGTATCGGGCTCCCCGTGATCGCGACCTGCCGCTCTCGTTCGCGCAGCAGCGGCTCTGGTTTCTAAGCCAGCTACAGCCCGACAGCGCAACCTACGTGATTCCGGCTGCCGTCCGGCTCACTGGCCTGCTCGACGTGGCCGCGCTGGAAACGAGCCTTAATGCCGTCGTCCAGCGCCATGAGACGCTGCGGACCACATTCGAGGCCGTCGCAGGACAGCCGATCCAGCGGATCGCGCCGAGCTACCGCCTGACGCTGGCGCTGCATGATCTTTCGGCGCTACCGCCGGATGCGCGCACCGACGAAGTTCGGCGGCGGCTGGCCCAGGCCGTGCGGCAGCCCTTCGATCTCGCCGCAGGCCCGCTGCTGCGCGCGCTGCTGCTGCGGCTGGACGAAGACGAGCATCTGCTGCTGCTGACGATGCACCACATCATCGCCGATGGCTGGTCGATCGGCGTGCTGCTGCGCGAGATCGCAGCGCACTATAACGCGCCCGATCCGCTCGTACCGGATCTTCCGATTCAGTATGCCGACTACGCCCTCTGGCAGCGCGACTGGCTTGCCGGGTGCCCTCAGGGCATAGCACCCGGCGAGCTGCTTGAGCGGCAGCTTGCCTACTGGCGGCAACAGCTCGCCGCCGCGCCCTCGGTCTTGAAGCTGCCCACCGATCGTCCCCGACCGCCGACGATGACCTTCGAGGGCACGCTCATGCCGCTGTCGCTGCCGCCCGCGCTGAGCAATCGCCTCAGGCGTCTCAGCCAGCAGGAGGGCGTCACGCTCTTCATGACGCTGCTGGCGGCCTGGCAAACGCTGCTCGGACACTACAGCGGGCAGCGCGATCTGATCGTCGGCAGCCCGATCGCCAACCGCCGCCACAGCGCCACCGAGGATCTGATCGGGTTTTTCGTCAACACGCTGGTGCTGCGAGCCGACCTGTCGGGCAATCCCACGTTTCGCGCCTTGCTGCGGCGAACCCGCGCGACCACCCTGGGGGCGTATGCTCATCAAGATCTGCCGTTCGAGCAACTGGTCGAGCATCTGAGGCCCGCCCGCGACCCAAGCTACACGCCGCTGTTTCAGGTGATGTTCGTGCTCCAGAACACGCCGCTGCCCGACGTGGCGCTGGCCGGTCTGGAGTTGCAGCGCATCGATGTCGAGCTTGGGATGGTCAAGTACGATCTGATCCTGGCGCTGGACGATCGCGCCGAGGAACTCACCGGCTGGATCGAGTACCGCACCGACCTCTTCGACGCCGCGACGATCGCCCGGATGATCGAGCACTTTCGGGTGCTGCTGGAGGCGATCGCGGTCGATCCTGAGCAGCGCCTGGTCGATCTGCCGCTGCTGACTGAGGCCGAGCGCCAGCGGATGCTCTACGAGTGGAACGCGACCGATGCGCCCTACGCCGACGAAGCGTGCGTCCACACCTGCTTCGAGGCCCAGGCCGCGCTCACACCCGATGCCGTCGCGCTGACCTACAACGGCCAATCGCTGACCTACGACGCGCTCAACCGGCGCGCAAACCAGCTCGCGCACGATCTCCGCGCGCGCGGCGTTGCACGAGGCATGCGCGTCGGGCTGTGTGTCGATCGCGGCCTTGAGCTGATCGTGGGCTTCCTGGCGATTCTCAAGGCGGGCGGCGTCTACGTCCCGCTGGACCCCGGCTACCCTCAGGAGCGGCTGGCCTTTATGCTGGCGGATACGCAGGCTCCGCTGCTGCTGACACAGCAGCGCCTCGCCGAGCGGCTGGCGGATCAGCATGTGCCGCTGGTCTACCTCGACGCTGACTGGCCGCTGATCGCGCATGAGCCTGAAACCAATCCCGGCGCCCCGATCACGCCCGACGATCTGGCCTACATCATCTACACCTCCGGCTCGACCGGACGGCCCAAAGGAGTGATGCTGCCCCACCGTGGGCTGGTCAGCCTTACCGCAAGCCAGATCAGGCGGATGAATGTTGGTGTCGGCAGCCGGGTGCTGCAATTCGCCTCGCCCAGCTTCGACGCCTCGGTCTGGGAGTTTGTCTTCGCGCTGCTGAGCGGCGCGGCGTTGTGCATCGCCGATCGAGAGGCGCTGCTGCCGGGGCTGGCAATCTACACGCTGCTCCGCGAGCAGGCGATCACGCACGCGCTGGTATCGCCCTCGGCGCTGGCGCTCACCCGAGCGGACGACCTGCCGCAGCTGGCTGTGATCAACGCGGGAACCGAAGCATGTTCGGCTGAGGTCGTCGCGCGCTGGCTGACCGATGCGGACGGTCGTAGACGACGCTTCTTCAACTCCTACGGTCCTACTGAGACAACGGTGTACTCGACCAGCTTCGAGTGCCGCGACGCTCCGCCGCACAGCCCGCCGATTGGCCGTCCAGTCGGCAACGCGCAGGTCTATATTTTGAACGCGGGGCTGCACCCGGTGCCGGTCGGCGTGGTCGGTGAGCTCTATATCGGCGGCGTGGGCTTGGCTCATGGCTATCTCAACCGGCCCGATCTGACCGCCGAGCGCTTCATCCCCGATCCGTTCGGCCAGAATCCGGGCGCGCGACTCTACAAGACCGGCGACCTGGCGCGCTACCAGCCCGACGGCAACGTGATCTACCTTGGCCGCAGCGACCAGCAGGTCAAAGTGCGCGGCTTCCGCATCGAGCTGGGCGAGATCGAGACGGTGCTCCGGCAGCATCCCGCGATTCGTGAGGCGGTGGTGCTGGCGCGCGAAGATCATCCGGGCGATACGCGGCTGGTGGCGTATGTCGTGGGAGAACAAGGGAACAAAGGAACAAAGGAACAAACCGGAGAACAAAGACGCGGGTGCCCTCTGGGCATGGGCACCCCGAACAAAGAACAAAGGAACCAGGAAACCGAAACTCGAAACTTGGAACTTGGAACTTGGAACTCGGAACTCCGCACCTACGTGCGACAGCGCCTCCCCGACTACATGGTGCCAAACACCTTTGTCGTGCTCGACACGCTGCCGCTGACGCCCAACGGCAAGCTCGATCGCAGCGCGCTGCCGGTGCCCGACACCGCCCGCCCGGCGCTGGAAGCCGCCTTTGTCGCGCCGCGCACCGAGGTCGAGCGCACGATTGCGGCAGTATGGCAGGCGCTGCTCAACATCGAGCAGATCGGCCTCCACGACAACTTCTTCGATCTCGGCGGCCACTCGCTGCTGGTGGTGCAGGCGCACAGCCAGCTCAGCACGATCTTCAACTGCGCCATCGCGATGGTCGATCTCTTCAAGTATCCGACCGTCAGCGCGCTGGCCGAGCACCTCAGCCAGCCCACGCCCGATCAGTCACCGCCACAGTCCAAGCAGCAGCTTCAGACCGTCAAAGAGGGCCGAAGCTGGCTGAAACAGCGCGCTGGCCGTCCCAGGCGCGGCGAGCATCAAGAGTAGGAGGTTCCGGTGGATCAGGTTGTATCGGCGAACGATACCACAGGTTTGGAAATCGGGATTATCGGTATCTCCGGTCGCTTCCCCGGTGCCGACAGCGGTGCCGCCTTCTGGCAACAGCTCTGTGATGGCGTCGAGTCGATCGCGTTTTTCTCCGACGCCGAGCTGGAGCGCTCGACGATCGAGCCTGAGCTGGCCGACCATCCCGATCTGGTCAAAGCGGCGGGCATCCTCGACGACGTGGATCGCTTCGATGCGAGCTTCTTCGGCTACACGCCGCGCGAGGCCGAGATCATGGACCCGCAGTTCAGGCTGTTCCTTGAGTGTTCCTGGGAAGCGCTTGAGCAGGCCGGGTACAGCTCCGACACAGCCGACGCGACGATCGGGGTGTATGCGGGAGCCGGACGCAGCGCCTACCTGCTCAACAACCTCTACACGAACCGCGCGCTGCTCCGCGAGTCGGGCGGCATGTTCCAGACGCTCATCGGCAACACCAGCGACCAACTGACCACGCTGGTTTCGTACAAGCTCAACCTCAAGGGGCCGAGCGTCGGCGTGCAGACCGCCTGCTCGACCTCGCTGGTAGCGGTCCATCTGGCCTGTCAAAGCCTGCTGATCGGCGATTGCGACATGGCGCTGGCGGGCGGCGTGTCGATCGGCTTTCCGCAGAAGGCGGGCTACCTCTACCAGGAGGGCGGCATTATGTCGCCTGACGGCCACTGTCGCGCCTTCGATGCGGCGGCTCAGGGCACCGTCACCGGCTACGGCGTCGGCGTGGTGGCGCTCAAGCGGCTCGACCGGGCGCTGGCCGACGGCGATACGATCTACGCGGTGATTCGCGGCTCGGCGATCAACAACGACGGCGCCGCCAAGGCGGGCTACACCGCGCCCGGCGTCGACGGACAGGCGCGCGTGATTCAGGCCGCCCACACCATCGCCGAGGTCGATCCGGCTACGATTAGCTACATCGAGGCACACGGCACCGGCACCGCGCTGGGCGATCCGATCGAGGTTACGGCCTTGACCGAGGCGTTTCGCGTCCACACCGATCGGCAGGGCTACTGCGCGCTTGGCTCGGTCAAGACCAACATCGGCCACCTGGACGCGGCGGCGGGCGTCGCCGGACTGATCAAGACCGCGCTGGCGCTGCATCATCGCGTGCTGCCGCCCAGCCTGCACTTCGAGCGGCCCAACCCCGCGATCGACTTCGCCAGCACGCCGTTTTATGTCAACAACAGGCTCGCGCCGTGGCCGACAGATGGACAGCCCCGCCGCGCTGGCGTTAGCTCATTCGGCATCGGCGGCACGAACGCCCACGCGATCCTCGAAGAAGCGCCGCCGGTCGCAGAATCGGGACTGTCGCGGCCCATGCAACTGCTGGTGCTCTCGGCCAAGACCGAGACGGCGCTCGATGCGGCGACCGCCAATCTTGCCGATTATCTGCGGCAGCAGCCGGACGCGAACATCGCGGATGTGGCCTTCACGCTTCAGCTTGGGCGTAAAGCCTTCGCGCATCGCCGCGCGGTGGTCTGCCGCGACGCCGCCGACGCGCTGCGCGCCTTGGAATCGCTCGATCCGCAGCGCGTGCGGAGCCAGCACCACAGCGGCGCGCATCGCCCGATCGTCTTTTTGTTTCCAGGCCAGGGCGCGCAGTACGTGCAGATGGCGGCGGAACTCTACGCCCACGAGCCGATCGTGCGCCGTGAGATCGATCGCTGCGCCGAGCTGCTCAGGCCGCATCTGGGCCTTGATCTGCGAACGATCCTCTACCCGCGCGCCGCCGAGAGCGAAGCCGCCGAGCAGATCGGCCAGACCTGGCTGACACAGCCCGCGCTCTTTGTGATCGAGTACGCGCTGGCAAAGCTGCTGATGGCCTGGGGCATTCAGCCGCACGCGCTGATCGGCCACTCGATCGGCGAGTACGTCGCGGCCTGTCTCGCGGGCGTCTTCTCGCTGGAAGACGCGCTCTTGCTCGTCGCGGCGCGTGGACGGCTGATCCAGAGCCTACCGCCCGGCGCGATGCTGGTCGTGCCGCTGTCGGCGCAGGAGGTCGAGGCGCTGCTCGACACGAACCTCTCGCTCGCGGCCAGCAACGGCCCCTCGGTGTGCGTCGTCTCCGGCCCGCCGGATGCGGTGGCGGCGCTGCGGGAGCGGCTGACACAGCAGGGCGTGGAGTGTCGTCTGGCGCACACCTCGCATGCGTTCCACTCGGCGATGATGGAGCCGATTCTGGAGCCATTCGTCGAGCAGGTGCGCCGCGTGACGCTTCAGCCGCCGCAGCTTCCCTACATCTCCAACCTGACGGGCACCTGGATCACCGCCGAGCAGGCGACCGATCCGCGCTACTGGGCGCGCCATCTGCGGCAGCCGGTGCGCTTCGCCGAGGGCATCCGCGAGCTATCGAGCGTGCGCCATGCGCTGCTGGTGGAAGTCGGGCCGGGACGCACGCTCACCACGCTGGCAAAGCAATCTCTGGACGACGGCGCGCACGACGTGCTCGCCACGATGCGCCACCCGCGCGACAGCGAATCGGATCAGGCGCTCCTCTTCGAGACGATCGGCCGGCTGTGGCTGGCGGGAGCGCCGATCGACTGGGCGGGCATGCACAGCCACGAGCGGCGGCGGCGCGTGCCGCTGCCGACGTACCCATTCGAGCGGCAGCGCTACTGGGTCGAGCCGCAGCACACGTTCGCGCAGCCGGTATCGCTCGATCGGCAGCCGAACCTGGCCGACTGGCTGTACGTGCCGGTCTGGCAGCAAGCGCCGCTGCCGAACCGCGTGGAGCAGAGCAGCGCCGCGCGGCGCTGGCTGATCTTTCTGGATGCCTGCGGCGTCGGCGAGCACCTGGCGCAGCAGCTCCGGCAGCGGGGCGACAGCGTGACGACCGTGGCGGTCGGGCCGGAGTTCGCGCAGATCGGCGAGCGGGCGTATGCGATCCACCCGCGCCAGCCGATCGACTACCAGGCGCTCTTCCGCGCCCTGCGGGAGCAGCGCCAGACACCGACGACGATCGTCCACCTGTGGAGCGTCACGCCCGCCGAGGCAGCGCCGCCGAGCGTGGATCGATTGAGCGCCTACCAGGACCAGGGCTTTTACAGCCTGCTGACGCTGGCGCAAATCCTCGGCGAGCAGAGCAGCGCGGAGAAGATCGACCTTTGTGTGATCTCCAACAACATCCACGACGTGACCGGCGACGAGGATCTGATCCCCGCAAAAGCGACGATCCTCGGCCCGTGCAAGGTTATTCCGCAGGAGTACGCCGCTATCGCCTGTCGCAGCATCGACATCGGCGACACGGAAGGCAAACGCTGGTCGCTGGCGGCGCTCGTCGATCAGCTTATCGCGGAATGTAGCACGCCGTCGCCCGATGATCAGGTTGCGTATCGGCACAGCCATCGCTGGGCGCTGCGCTTCGAGCGGCTGCGACTTCCGGCTGCGGCCACGCCGCCAGCCGCGCTGCGGCAGCATGGCGTCTACCTGATCACCGGCGGCACCAGCGAGATCGGCCTCGCGCTCGCCGAGTACCTGTGGCAGAGCGTGCAGGCCAGGCTCGTGCTCGTCGATCGCGCGCCGCTGCCGGACCAATCGCAGTGGTCGTTCTGGCTGGAAACCCACGACGAGGCAGATTGCGTCAGCCGTACGCTGCGCAGGCTTCAGGCCCTTGAGGCGGCGGGAGCGGAGATCCTCGTGTGCAGCGCCGATGTCGCCAGCCAGGAGCGCATGGCGGGCGTTGTCGCCCAGGCGCGCGAGCGCTTCGGCGCGCTGCACGGCGTGATCCACACCGAGACGGTCTTCGGCGCTGGCATGATCCAGCTCAAAGCGCCCGATCTGGCAGCAGCCGTGCTCGCGCCCAAGGTGATCGGCACCTACGTGCTGGAGTCGGTCCTGGCAGACACGCCGCTCGATTTCATGGTGCTCTGCTCCTCGACGATCGCGCTGATCGGCGGCTTTGGACAGGCCGATTACTGCGCGGCCAACGCCTTCGTCGATGCGTACGCGCATGCTGCCAGCGGGCAGAGCGGCAGGCAAACCACAGCGATCAACTGGAGCGTCTGGGCCTGGGACGATGGGCAGGACGAGCTGATCGCGGGCATTCCGGCGATGCAGCAGCAGCTCAGGCAGATCCGCGCGGCCTACGGCATCACGCCAGCACAGGCGATCGACGCCTTTGCGCGGATCATGACCCAGCGCCTGCCGCAGGTGATCGTTTCGACCCAGGATTTCCACGAGGTCATGGCGCAGGCGGGCGAGCTGACCGCCGCGAACGCGCTTGAGCAGATGGAGCGGCTGCGGCAGGCAGCGCCCGCCCACGAGCGCCCGGCATCCGAGGTGCAGTACGCGCCGCCCCGCAGCGAGATCGAGGCGATCGTAGCGACGACGCTGAGCAGGCTGCTCGGCATCCAGCAGATCGGCGTGCATGATAACTTCTTCGCGCTTGGCGGCAACTCGCTGCTGGCGATCCAGCTTGTGTCGGCGCTGCGCGCAGCCTTCCAGGTCGAGCTCCACATGAACGCGCTCTTCGAGGCGGCGACCGTCGCGGAGCTGGCGGCGATCATCGAGGCGGCGCAGGCCCGGCAGCGCGAGCGCGAAGAGCTGGAGGCCCTGCTGCGCGAGATCGAAGGGCTTTCGATCGATGAGGCGCAGACGCAGTTGATCGCCGAGATGGGCCTGAGCCAGGAGGGCACCGCCGATGGATGATCTGGAAAAACGTTTTGCGGCGCTCGCTCCTGAGCAGCGCGCGCTGCTTGAGCTACGGCTCAAGCAAAAAGGGCTTCAGCCTGGGACGATCGATCGCGCCGCGCCGACGACGCAGCGGCAGATCGGCGGGATCGCGCCGGTCGATCGGGCGATGCGCTTCACGCTTTTCTTCTTCTCCGATCAGGGATCGCAGGCGACGCGCGGCAAGTACCGGCTGCTGCTCGAAAGCGCGAAGTTCGCCGACGAGCACGGCTTTGCCGCGATCTGGACACCAGAGCGTCATTTTCAGGACTTTGGCGGCCTGTATCCCAACCCGTCGGTGCTCGGCGCGGCCCTGGCGACGATCACCAGCCGCATCCAGATTCGCGCCGGAAGCGTCGCGCTGCCGCTGCACAACCCGATCCGCGTCGCCGAGGAGTGGTCGGTCGTGGATAACCTCTCCGACGGTCGGGTCGGCGTCTCGTTTGCCTCCGGCTGGCATCCCGGCGATTTTGTGCTGTCGCCGCAGAACTATGCCAGCCGCAAAACGATCATGCTTGAGTATATCCAGATGATCCGGCGGCTGTGGGCTGGCGAGACGGTGGACGTGCCCGGCGTGGACGGCGAGACGGTCCCGATTCGGATCTTGCCGCGACCGATCCAGCACCGGCTGCCGATCTGGATCACCAGCTCCGGCACGCTGGAGACGTTCGTCGCCGCCGGTGAGATCGGCGCGAATATTCTGACCTCGCTCAGCCCCACCCGGCAGCTTTTCGACGAGCTGGGCCAGAAGATCCGGCTCTACCGCGAGGCGCTGGCTCGCCACGGCTACAACCCGCGCGCGGGGATCGTCTCGGTGATGCTGCATACGTACCTGGGCGACAGCGAGGCCACGGTCAAAGAGCAGGTGCGCGAGCCACTGCGCGATTACCTGCGAACCTACATCGGCCAGTTCGATAACCTGCCGCAGGCCGAGAAAAGCGCTCAGGCCGCGCAGGTCAGCGAGGCCGATAAGGCGCTGCTGCTGGATGCCGTCTTCGAGCGCTACTTCGAGACGGGCGCGCTGCTGGGCACGCCGCAGAAATGCACGGCGCTTGTCGATCGGCTTCAGGCGATCGGCGTCGACGAGATCGCCTGTCTGGTCGACTTTGGCCTGGATGCACAGACCGTGCTCGCCAGCCTGCCGCATTTGAACGAGCTGCGAGCGTTGTACGAGCGTGGATGACGAACCCAGGAACAAACAGAGAACAAAGGAACAAAGGAACAAAGGAACAAAGGAACAAAGGAACAACGAGTAACCGTATGTGCCGTCACTCCCCCTCTCCTATGCCAAGGGGGGTGCCCTCTGGGCCTGGAGAGGCCGGGTGCCCTCTGGGCATGGTACCCGGCCCTGGGTGAGGGCCTGAACGTGAAACTTTGAACTTGAAACTTGAAACGCCGTTGATGATCCGGAGCCTCCCATGACCGATTTTTCGGAACGACTGGCCGCGCTCTCGCCTGAGCAGCGCGCGCTCTTTGAGCTGCGGCGCAAGCAAAAGGGCCTCGGCACGGCGCAGGATCAGCCGATTCCGCGCCGCAGCCAGGCGGCGCACTATCCGCTCTCCTTCGACCAGATGCGGCTCTGGTTTCTGTACCAGCTCGCGCCTGAAAGCTCGGCCTACAACATCCACGGCGGCGTTCGGCTCAGCGGGCGGCTCGACTTCGCCGCGATGGAGCGCAGCATCAACGAGATCGTACGCCGCCACGAGATTCTCCGCACAACCTTCGACGTGGCCGACGAGCAGCCGGTGCAGATCGTCGCTCCCAGCCTGACGGTAAAGCTGACGTTGGTCGACATCAGCGATCTGCCTCAGCAGGAGCGCAGCGCCGCCGTCCACCGGCTGTCCGCTCAGTGCGCCAGCGAGCCGTTCGATCTGGTGCGTGGACCGCTGATCCGCACGACCTTGCTGCGGCTGGCCGACGACGAGCATATCCTGATCACGGTGATGCACCACATCGTCACCGATCGCTGGTCGTACAGCCTGTTTGAGCAGGAACTTGCGACGCTGTACCACGCCTGCTCCAGCGGCCTGCCATCGCCCCTGCCGGAGCTGCCGCTCCAGTTTGCCGACTTTGCGATCTGGCAGCAGCAGTGGATGGGCAGCGAGCGGATGCAGGCGCAGATGGCCTACTGGAAGCGCCAGCTCGATCGCCTGCCGCAGCTTCACAGCATCCCGACCGACCATCCGCGACCGGCGGTGCAGAGCTTTCGGGGCGCGCGGCATCATTTCGTCCTTTCCAGTGCGGAGACGGAGGGCATCAGGGCGCTGAGCCGACAGAGCGGCACCACGCTGTTTATCACGCTGCTGACGATCTTCAAGGTCTTGCTCGCCCGCCAGAGCGGCCAGACCGACATGGTCGTCGCCACGCCGATCGCCAACCGCGACCGCCCGGAGTTACAGCGGCTGATCGGCTTCTTCCTCAACACGCTGATCTTTCGCTCCGACCTGTCGGGCAACCCGACCTTCCGCGCGTATCTGGCGCAGATGCGAGATGTCGCGCGCGATGCCTACGCTCACCAGGACGTGCCCTTCGAGAAGCTTGTCGCCGAGCTACGGCCTGAGCGTGATACCAGCCGCAACCCGCTCTACCAGATCACCTTTCTCTTTCTCGACTTTGAAGAATCGAAGGAGGTCGCGGCGCTGCCCGGCATGCGCGTCGAGACGGTCGAGATCAATCCCGAAGACTCGCGCTTCGATCTGACGCTGGCGCTCTGGAACGGACCTCAGGAGATCAACGGCTTTTTTGAGTACAGCAGCGATCTCTTCGATCCGGCCACGATCGCTGTCTTCGCCGAGCATCTGCATCTCCTGGCGGAGCAGATCATCGCCAATCCCGATCAGCCGGTCTTTGAGATCCCCTGCCTGACGGAGGCCGAGAGCCACAGGCTGCTGGTGGAGTGGAACGCGACCACCGCCGACTATCGCCAGGATCAGCGTGTGCCTGAGCTGATCGAGGCGCAGGCGGCGCGCACCCCCGACGCGATTGCCATCGTGATGGGCCAGCGCCGCCTGACGTACCGCGAGCTGAACGCGCGCGCCAACCAACTGGCGCATCATCTGCAAGCGCTGGGCGCGCAGCCCGACACGCCGATCGGCTTGTGCGTCGAGCGCTCGCCGGAGCTGGTGATCGGCCTGCTCGGCATCCTCAAGGCCGGAGCGGCCTACGTTCCGCTCGATCCGAGCTATCCCCAGGAGCGCCTCGCGTTCATGCTCGAAGACGCCGGAGTCGAGCATCTGGTGACGCAGCAGGCGATCGTCGACGCGCTGCCGCAGCACAGCGCCCAGGTCGTGCGCCTCGACGCGGACTGGCCCAGCATTGCCGCGCAGCCCGCCAGCGTGCCAACCGTCGAGATCCAGAGCGCGCATCTGGCCTATCTGATCTACACGTCGGGCACGACCGGACGGCCCAAGGCGGTGCAGATCGAGCATCGCAGCCTGTGCAACACGCTGCTGGCGAGTCAGGAGCGCTTCACGTTCCAGCCCGACGACGTGCTGCCCTGGATCGCCTCCGCCGCCTTCGACATCGCGCTCTTCGAGCTGCTCAACCCGCTGCTGGCGGGCGGCACCGCCATTGTGCTGACTCAGGCAGACGTGCTCGATCTGCCGCAGCTTGTCCAGACGCTCACCCGCTGCACGCGGCTGCATGCGGTGCCAAGCCTGATGCGCCAGATCGTCCAGACGATCCGCGCCGCGAATCTTCCGGCGGACGCCTACGCCGCCATGCGTCAGGTCTTCGTCGGCGGCGATACCGTTCCGGCGGACCTGCTGAGCGCGATGCAAGCGGTCTTTCCCCACGCGCAGATCACGGTGCTCTACGGCCCCACCGAGACGACGATCATCTGCACCAGCTTCGACGCGCCGCGCGATCTGCCGGTCACGGCCCATCCAATCGGCAGGCCGCTGCCCAACGTGCAGCTTCGCCTCTACGACGCGCACCGGCAGCTTGTCCCGATCGGCGTGCCCGGCGAGATCTATCTGGGCGGCGCTGGTCTGGCGCGCGGCTACCTGCACCAGCCGGAGCTGACCGCCGAGAAGTTTGTCACGATCGACGGGCAGCTCTGGTACCGCACGGGCGATCTGGCCCGCTACCGTGCCGACGGCACGCTGGAGTTCATGGGCCGTACTGACAATCAGGTCAAGGTGCGCGGCTTCCGCATCGAGCTGGGCGAGATCGAGGCCGTGCTGCGTCAGCACGAGGCCGTGCGCGACGCCGCCGCGATCGTCCACACGGATGGCTCAGGCGATGCGCGGCTGGTGGCGTACGTCGTAGAACAAAGGAACAAAGGAACAAAGGAACAAGGGCTTAACTCGCTTGATCCCTTGATCCCTGATTCTCTTGTTCCCGATTCCTCGACCCATGACTTCCGTGCGTATCTGAACGATCGATTGCCCGGCTACATGGTCCCTGCGGAGGTGATCGTGCTCGACGCGCTGCCGCTGACCGCGCACGGCAAGCTCGATCGCGCCGCGCTGCCGCCGCCGGATGCGACCCTCCGCGAGCGCGCTGCCGCCTATGTCGCGCCGCGCACGCCGCTGGAAGCAGTGCTGGCGCAGATCTGGGCGGCGGTGCTGGGCCGCGAGGCCGTGAGCGTCCACGACGACTTCTTCGCGCTGGGCGGCCACTCGCTGCTCGCCACACAGGTCGTCACCCGCATCCGCGCCGCCTGCCAGGTCGAGATCCAGGTTCGCGCGCTGTTCGATCATCCGACGATCGCCGCGCTAGCCCACGTGATCGAGGCCAGCGGATACGCCGCGCCCGTACCGATTGTCACCGCTGCCGACGACGAGGAAGAGGAATGGGAAGTATGACGACCGCCGAGTTTTTGGCGCTGCTGCAAGACCAGGGGATCACGCTGCGAGTCGAGGGCGATCGGCTGCGCTACCGAGGCCCGAAAGAGGTGCTGACGCCGGAGATTCACGCCTCGATCGCCGCTCGTAAAGCCGAGCTGATCGCTGCGCTTCAGTCGGAGCGCACGCCCAGAGCGGCTGGTCCGCGCCCGGCATCCCGCGATCGAGCGCTGCCGCTGTCGTTCGCCCAGCAGCGCCTCTGGTTCTTCGATCAGCTTCAGCCTGATAGCGCCGCCTACAACATCCACACGACGGTCGCGCTCGACGGACAGCTTGACATCGCGACGCTAGAGCGCAGCTTTACCGCGCTGGTCGCGCGTCACGAGAGCTTGCGCACCACGTTTGCCCAGGGCATACACGGCGATGAGGGAGCGCCGGTCCAGGTGATCGCGCCGCCCGCGCCGCTGCCGCTGCCGATCCATAATCTTCAAACGCTCCCCGCCGACCAGCGCCTTGCGGAGGCGCACAGGATCGCGACGGCTGAGTCGCAGCGGCCATTCGATCTTGCGGCGGGGCCTCTGCTGCGCGTGCTGCTGCTGCGGCTCGATCCGCAGGCACATGTGCTGCTGCTGACGCTGCATCATATCATCGCCGATGGCTGGTCGATCGGCATCCTGATTCGTGAGCTGGCCGCGCTCTACACCGCCGGAGGCAACCCCGCCGTCCTACCGCCGCTGCCGATCCAGTACGCCGACTACGCTATCTGGCAGCGCGACTGGCTTCAGGGCAAGGTCCTGGAACAGCAGATCGACTACTGGCGTGCGCAGTTGCAGGGCGCTCCCGCGCTGCTTACCCTCCCGACCGATCGCCCGCGTCCGGCGGTGCAGCGCTTTCAGGGCGCGCAGCAGACGTTCATTATTCCGCTGGAGCTGCATGCCGCGCTGGTGCGGCTGAGCCAGCAGGAGGGCGTAACGCTGTTCATGACGCTGCTGGCGGCGTGGCAGGTGCTCCTCGCGCGCTACAGCGGCCAGAACGACATCGTCGTCGGTACGCCGATCGCCGGACGCACGCGGATCGAAACCGAAGGGCTGATCGGCTTCTTCGTCAACACGCTCGCGCTGCGCGCCAGGCTGGACGGCAATCCCGGCTTCCGCGCGCTGCTGCGGCAGGTGCGCGAGACGACCTTCGCGGCCTACGCGCATCAGGATATTCCCTTCGAGCAGGTCGTCGACACGCTCCAGCCCACCCGCGATCTGAGCTACATGCCGCTGTTCCAGGTCTTGTTCGCGCTCCAGAACGCGCCGATGCCAGCGCTCAATCTGGAGGCGCTGACGCTCAGGGTGCTGGAGATGGATGCACTGGTCGCCAAGTTCGACCTTGAGCTGAGTCTGGAGGAGAAAGAGAACGGGCTGAGCGGTCGGCTGATCTACAATACCGCGCTCTTCGACGCCAGCACGATCGCGCGGATGGTCGTCCACTACCAGATGTTGCTCGCGGCGGCTGTTGCCGATCCCGACCAGCCGATCATGACGCTGCCGCTGCTGACGGCGGCGGAGCGGGCGCTGCTGCTGAGCTGGAATCCGCCCGCTACCGACACCCCGCCGCTCCGCTGTTTGCACCACCTCGTCGCCGCCCAGGCCGCGCGCACCCCCCACGCCTGCGCCGTCGTCTGC
>DASUTC010000290.1 GCA_036374795.1 Herpetosiphonaceae bacterium | reverse complement strand
GGGAACAAAACCACACAACAAAACCGGGATCTTCCTTGCTGCCGCAGGCAAAAAGCCCTCTAGCCTGGATGACCGCGTAACTCCTAAACCTGACGACAGTGCGCCGTGGCCTGAGCGGGCCTGGAGCGAGCAGTGCTACAGCCCTTAAAGGTAAACAAAGGTTAAACAGGAATTGTTTAGATTTTTTGATATTTATTCAGACCATTTTCAGACGGCGCTGATACCCTATAGTGAAAGATTTGGTGGAAACCGCAAGCACAACGTTCAAGACAAGGAGGTTTCACAATGAAGGTTCTGATTAGGGCGGTCTTATTCTCGGCGATCGCGCTCGGCGCGTTCTTCATGGCGCCAAACGCGGGCGCTACCAACAACTGGGACACCCACGCCTACTGGGTCCAGCAAAATGCCGCTATTACCCTGTTGACCTACCACGTGAGCGGAAACTACGAGCCTTCCTCCACGGCCAATGCCAACATCAACGACGCCGCTGCCGGTCGTCCCTCGTGGCGCAGCTCCTGGGGCCACTACGGGCACACCCAGGTTTATCTGAAGCACGACCTGCTCTTTGGCATGCAGCGCCTGCGCTCAGTCTACGGCTACTCCTACCGCGTGACGGCAATCGCCGGTGGGCGGCACGGCTCTTCGGGCTCGTACCACTATCAGGGACGCGCCATGGACGTGGACTACGTCAACGGCGGTGCCGTGGGCGGTAGCTGGGGCGAGGGCTTCCGCCAGCGCTGTGCAGCTCTCGGCGCGGTCGAAGCCTTTGGGCCGCTGAACGATCCGGGCGGACATCAGGGCCACCTGCACTGCGCCTGGTAGACCAGCGCGCCGTGAGGCCGGGGGTGTGGAGGTGCTACCCTACCAACGCGCTTCATCCCCGCTCCGATGCTGATCCAGAACCTTGTACGCTGGAGCCTGGTTCGCCTGAGCCAGGCTTATCATACTATGTTATCCTCCTACTCACCATCATCACACCTTGCAGAGGAACCTTATGGCAATCCGAAGGAGATCACGCAGCCAGCGCATCCTGCTTGAGGGTGCAGCGGTTGTCGCCATTGTGCTGCTTGGCATGGGCCTGCGCGTGCTCTGGGAAGACATCTATCTCCCCAGCCGACCCGTCGCACAGGTTGGCGATCAGACCGCCAGCGGGAGCTACTTCAGGAAGCTGCTGGAGCTTCAAGTCGTCTATAGCGCCATCCTGGAGCAGCTTGATACTGCGGGAGCCGAAGCGCATCAGGCCGACGAGCGGCAAGCCGATCATCAGCATCGCGATCAGGCACCGACAGACCTGGTCAGCCAGGTCGCAGCCGAGCTGCGCGCGCTCCAGAATGCGCCGATGGATCATGCGCTGATCGACCATTGGATTCTTGAGGAGACGCTGCTTCAGGGAGCCGAGCGCGAGCAGCGCGGCGTGGATGATACCGCAGTGCTGGCGGCCCTGGCGCAGGCGTTGCAGGCCGACGCGCAGGAAGGCGATCACCACCACGACGATCACCAGGAGCAGGCCCCCGATGCCCACGGCAAGCAGGCAGATCGTGACTCGATCTCCCCCGATCAGGCGCGACAGATCATCGACTCGACGTTGAGCGCCCGCCTGACACGGCTAGCCGCCCAGCTTGAGCAGAACAGCCCCGGCCTCTCGATCAACTTCTCGCCGGATGAGCTGCGCGAGTATGCGCTGCGGCTCCAGCGGCTGGATCTGCTACGCGACCGGATCGCTGAGGCGCTGGTGCCCGCGACATCGGCACCGATCGTACCACAGGTGCAGGCGCAATCGCTGTTCTTGAGCATTCCCATCTCGCTGACAAAAGATGTCAAGCTGCGAGAAACAGCCCTGGAACCGCGCAAAGCGGAGGCCGATCAGATCTATGCTAGGCTCATGGCCGGCGCTGATTTTAGCGTCATCGCCAGGGAGCACGCCCTCGACGACCACGGTATCACTCCCTACTGGACGATCGCCCAACGGCTCTTGCCTGGCGCTCGTGAGGCACTCCAGACGCTGCCGATCGGACAGATTAGCCAGCCCGTCAAGACCGAGGTTGGATGGGGCATCTACAAAGTCCTCAGCCGAGAGCAGCGGCCCGACGAGCAGCAGCTCAGGCAGATGCGCGAGGATGCGCTCCAGAGCTGGCTCACCACACAGCAGGCCACGCTTGGCATCACCCGCTTCGTCGAGCCTCCTGCCGAAGCGCCGGGACCCCATGAAGATCTCGGCCCCGATCATCGCCAGCCGCAGCAGCAGGACGCTCCCGACGACCATCACAGCGCGGCGGGTCGATCCTCGCATCCCTAGAGGGCGATGGGAAGAACAAGGGAACAAGCGAACAAACGATCAACGGCTTAAATCGCTTGTTCCCGTGTTCCGTTGTTCTATTGAGCGGCATATGGTTTGCTGTAGAAACACTGTGGCGCGAGGCAGCAGTACAATACGGCATGTAACCGGGCTGGAGCGCCACACCTTGGAGCAAACCATGAGATTGCATTATCAGAGCTACGGGCAGGGCACGCCGCTGATTATCCTGCACGGGCTGTTTGGCTCGCTCACCAACTGGAACACTCTGAGTAAGCGCCTGAGCGCCTACTACCGCGTGCTCGCCGTCGATCAGCGCAACCACGGCAGCTCGCCGCACAGCGATCGGATCACCTACGCCGATATGGCCGACGATCTGCGTAAGTTTATGCACCAGCACGGCCTGGAGTCGGCCTTGCTGCTCGGTCACTCGATGGGCGGCAAGACCGCGATGCAGTTTGCGCTGACCCATCCTGAGCTCGTTCGGAAGCTGATCGTGGTCGACATCGCGCCGAAAGCCTACCCGCCGCACCACGACACGATCTTCGATGCGCTCTGCGCGCTGCGTCTGAGCGACTACAGCAGCCGGGCCGAGCTTGATCAGGCGCTGGCCGCCTCGATCCCCAACCGCGCTACCCGTCAGTTCTTGCTGACTAACGTGGTCCGCGATGAGCAGGGCCGCTTCAAATGGAAGATCAACCTCGACGTGATCTATCAGGACTACGACGCGATCATCGCGGCGGTCGAGTCGAATGCTCGCTTCAGCGGGCCGACGCTCTTTATTCGGGGCGCGGCCTCGGAGTACGTTGAAGAGTCCGACATGCCCCAGATCAACGCGCTCTTTCCCCAGGC
Source organism: Herpetosiphonaceae bacterium (assembly GCA_036374795.1). Taxonomy (NCBI): domain Bacteria; kingdom Bacillati; phylum Chloroflexota; class Chloroflexia; order Herpetosiphonales; family Herpetosiphonaceae; species Herpetosiphonaceae bacterium. Next base: position 9,028 of record DASUTC010000290.1, on the reverse strand, counting down.
GACGCTGACTACCATCGAGGGAGCCGGGCACTGGGTCCATGCCGAAGCGCCCGATGCATTTTTTGACACGGTCGTCGAGTTTCTGGGCAGGCCAGCCTAAGCCCGCAGCGCTCAAACCAGTCATACAGCCATCAGCGGGGCCGTGATGTCGCAGCGACATTGCGGCCCCGCTCGCTGTGCAGCCGTGTCGCGGATAGGTTTCAGGGCACGACACGTCAAGAAACCACAACCATCTGTTGTCAAGCCCTCACGTTATCGTCTGTAGCAGTGCGTATGCTACAGGGAGAGCACTGTGATGCTGCGGCATCGTGGCGCGATCAGGCGGGTGCTTTCGCGCTCGCCGCTCACACGTGGTGCAGACATCTGCATCGTAACGCCGATGCCGACCCAGCCGATGGAGGTGTGTCAATGACAAGACACAACGCGCTTATTCCACTTGATGGCTCTGCCTTCAGCCGCGAAATTTTATCGCCTATCTGCCGCTTGTTCGACCCCGGTGAGTACCATGTGACGCTCCTGCGGGTTGCGGAGCCGCCCGAAAGCCTCGTCGCCGCGCCGCCGCGTCCGCTGCCCGTCGATCATATGCTGCTCACAACCTACGACTCGGCGCGTGAGGCCGAGCTGGCGCATCATCCGATCTATGACAATCAGCGCGACGAGAGCCTGCGCGCCGGGCTGGAGGCTGAGCTACAGCCGGATGTGCAGCGACTACGAGCGGCGGGCTTTCAGGTTTCGGTCATGATCCGCTTTGGCGATCCGGCGGAAGAGATCATCGATGTGACCGAGCAGCACAAGATGGATGTCGTCGCGATGGCAACGCATGGTCGTACCGGCCTGCGTCGTCTGGTACTCGGCAGCGTCGCCGAGCAGGTTGTGTCGAAGCTGACGATTCCTGTGCTGCTGATCTCGCCATTCGCCCGGCCCATCACGACGCAGGTCACGCGCGAGACGGCAGTTGTTTCCATCCCTAAATAAGCACGACGTGCGGAGACTGTATGGCAACCTGGACACCGATGTTGCTCGAAACGCATAAACATACCGAGATAGTGTACGCCATCGGCGACAGCAGTGGATGGAGTGGCCTCGCTGAGCAAAAGGAGCATTGCTGTGGAACTACGCTATCACATCTGTGGATATCCCGTGCGGGTACGCGATGTCTACGCATGCTCGCGTACGCATCCCGCGTTCTACGACGGCGCTAGAGCCTGGAACGAGGGGCCGATCGCCTCCTGCCCACGCTGCGGGCAGCGGCTCGCGCTGGATACCCTTGGCGAGCAGCCGTCAGGTCCGGCATCTACGCTGCGCATGTGGCAGCGCGACTGGGTGAAGCTGCGGCAGCAGCTTGAGGCATTGATCGAGGAGCAGGAGCGGCACGACCCGCACTTCTATCCCTATCACGCCGAGATGGAGCTGACCGAATTCGAGAATGCCCTGCGACGTATCGCCGAGCTGGCGAGCAGCCTAAAAGAACGGCCAGCGACGCACCTGCCAGACCCATCAGCGGATGGCGTAGACAGGCTGGCAAGCGCTTGATGGCCCTTGGAAAGATACAATTCTATGGATACCCACCTTTATATATCCTGGCTGAGTAGTCGAGCTGATACGCAGCGCGCGCTCAATGAGTACGAGCGCAGCGACAGCACACCTGTCACGGTTATCGAGCTGCTGCTCGGTATGCTCGTCGGGATCGCCTTTGTCGCCAGTCTGTGGCTGCTGGTCGTTCTTGCCGTGATGCTCTTCCGCTGAAGTGACTCGAAACAGCGCTCACTGGTCATGCGGCGGACGAGCTGGATGGATCAAGATGAGAGCCATGCAGCTATGGGAAAGAAGTCGATCATGGAAACGCAGAAACGACAGATTATCGTACCGCTGGATGGCTCAGCCCTGGCTGAGGCTGTCCTGCCGCATGCCGTAGCGCTAGCCCGCGCTACCGAGAGCGGACTAACGCTGCTCCGTGTCGTCACGCCTACCGAGACGATGATCATGCTGCCCAATCCGACGATGATCCCGCCCGTGACGGCACAACGCCTCTTTGAGGAAGAGCATACCCAGAGCCAGATCTATCTCAACACGGTCGCGAAGCGTTTACACAGCTCCAACCTGGAGATTCGCACGGCAGTGCTGGTTGGCATCGCCACCGCCGACGCGATCGTCACATTTGTCCGGCATATGCCCGATACCGCGCTGATCGCGATGGCGACACATGGACACACCGGGCTACGCCATCTGATCATGGGCAGCGTCGCCGAACACGTGCTGCATACCACGCCTGTGCCGCTGCTGCTGGTGCGCTCCGACGAGCAGGAGGTGCTGCCCTACAGCGTGCCGACATACCACTCGATCATCGTGCCGCTCGATGGCTCCGCGTTTGCCGAGCAGGCGCTCCCACAGGCCAGGTCGATCGCAATCGCTATGGATACGGATCTGATTCTGGTGGGCGTAGGGCCGACGATCGACGATGTGGCGCTGGCCGACGGCGGTATCGAGCCAGCCTGGATGCTGACTGAGTGCCAGGCGGAGGACGATCGCGTCGCCGCGTATCTCAATGATCGCGCCGCGCAGATCCGGCGGGAGGGCGTGCGCGTCCGTGCCACATTCGTTCGAGGCGAGCCTGCCGATCAGATCTTGCGCGTCAGCGACGACGAGCGAGCCGGGCTGATCGTGATGACCACGCATGGTCGCAGCGGCTTGAGTCGGCTGTGGCTCGGCAGCGTCGCAAGGAGCGTGGTGCAGGACGCGATGGTGCCGGTGCTGCTGGTACGTGCCCAAGAACCGGTGCTGGAGCGCGCGCACGATCATGCCCTGGAGCACGGAGCCTAGCGCCCGGCGCACAAGGAAACCAGGGGGAGAGCCGATAACCAAGAACATGCGCAAAGTTCGATGACCGCGCAACGGGAACGCGAAGCAAGGAAAGAATATGAATCGTGCCATCATCGTCCCGCTCGATGGCTCAGCCTTTGGCGAACAGGCGCTGCCGCTTGCAAGCGCCATCGCCGGGCGTTCGGGCGCTGCGCTGCATCTGGCGCATGTTCACGTGCCGATGAGCGCTCCGGTCTACATGCCAGGCATGCCGGTGATCGATCCGGAGCTGCACTCGCTTAGCCGTGAGCATGAGCGGTCTTATCTTGAGGGCATCGCCCAGAGGCTGCCGGATACCCTGCGCGAGCGCACCAGGGTCGTGCTGCTGGACCCGCCCGTCGCCGTGGCGCTCGGCGAGTACGCCGCCGGTCTACCCGCCGATCTGATCGTTATGACGACTCATGGGCGGGGTGGGCTGGCGCGAGTCTGGCTCGGCAGCGTGGCCGATCGTCTCGTGCGCCACAGCACCACCCCGGTACTGCTGCTGCGTCCGCGCGAAGCGGAAGCCGAGCAACAGATCGCAACATTCCGGCGCATCCTGATCCCGCTGGACGGATCGCCGCTCGCCGAGCAGATGTTGCCGCCAGCACTCGCGCTGGGGCAGCTCATGGATGCCCGGTATATCCTCTTGCAGGTCGTCGAGCCGTTCGATGTGCATGGCTTTACGCCCGGTCTGGATATTGCGATGCTCGAGCGCGAGGTCATACGGGAGCGCCACGCCCAGGCGCGGGCGTATCTCGCGGATGTGATCGAGCGCTTCACGCTGAGCGAATACCAGCCCCAGACCCAGATCCTCGACGCGCACCAACCGGCGCACGCGATCCTTGAAGCGGTGCGGCTCTATGCGTGCGATCTGATCGCCTTGGCGACGCATGGACACGGCGGCTTTGCGCGGCTGCTGCTCGGCAGTGTAGTCGATAAGGTCGTGCGCGGCAGTGACGTGCCGGTGCTGCTCTTCCACCCACAGCCTGCCTCAGGCTAGACAGCGCCAGCACGCGGAAACCACATCTCGACCTGCGCGCCGCCCGGCCAGTTGGCGAGCTGGATCTGACCGCCGCATGCCCGAACGTTAGCTGCGACGGAGATCAGACCCATGCCCAGGCCGGTTTGTTTGGTGGTGCGCCCAGGGCTGAGCGGCGCGGAGAGCACGTACGCCGGAAAGCCGCAGCCATCATCGCGAATGGTCAGCGTGATCCGCGCCGCCTGTTGCTGCAAGCGCAGCTTGATGTGCGACGCTCCCGCCTCGATACTGTTGAGCAGCACATTTTCCAAACTCCGCTCCAGCGCAAATCGATCCGCATAGATCAGCATCGGCAGACTCGTGCGTCCAATCGTCACCGTCAGCGCACGATCGGGATGCTGCGGCTTGTCCAACCAGATTGCCTCACGAAAACGATCGACCGCTTGCGTCACCAGCGTGCCCAGGTCCAGAGTCTCGAATGCTGTCGGTCTTTGCAGCGGGCTGCGAATCACATCGAATACCGCCGCCAGGCGTCGCTCGATCTGCTTCGCGGTGGGACCCAGCTGGCTGAGCAGCTCCCGCTGTTGCTCAGGAGTACACGCATCCGAAAGCACGAATGCGCTGATGCCTTGGAGTGTTTTGAGCGGCCCCTTCAAATCGTGCAGCAGCGACAGAAGCCAGAGCCGCTCGTCGTCCAGGTAATCGAATGAACGTTGATCCATAATGTTGTATGATTGCAGCCAGGCCGTTCGTGTGAGTCTACACCTTCTTCGCTGGTTGTTGATAGGGGTTCTGCCTGCCGAGCGCTGGCTCGTATTGTACCATATTTCTCTGATTTTCCGTACTAATAGTACGATAAGATCGTACTATTAGTTATGTGTCGTGTGGAAGCGTACTATTAATCGGAGCTACTCGCATTATCAATCGGTGTCGCTCGTAGTCATGCTCCAATATCCTTGCACCCGTATATTTACAAGGGCTTTTATGAGCACGCTACGGGTTAAGTTTGGGCGACGGCTACGTCAACTGCGACGCTATCAGGATTTGACACAGGAGCAATTCGCCGAGGCAGCAGAGATTTCTGTCGACTTTGTCAGCAACATGGAGCGAGGCATCAGCGCTCCATCGTTTGAAACTCTGGAGCGATTAGCAGATGCGCTGGGCGTAGCGGTGGCGGATCTGTTTATGTTCGATGATATTGCTCCGCGTGGAGCACATGCCCGTACTCGCATGCCACCCCAGGAGAACGCAAAGCGCGAGCTAGGGGATGAGCGGTAGCAGCAGAGGGATGTTCGCAAGGACATCCTTCGCTGTTTAAGCCGCCGCGCGGCCTTACTGCGACGCCAGGCCAGGGTTTGGGACGGAGAACAAGGGAACACAGAACACAGAACACAGCACAAAGGACCAGGAGAAAACCAGAGTTTACCTTTCTGAGGCAGAATCTCATACGCCGGTTCCCCAACCGGCTCCTTGCTTCTGCCTGAGACGAGAGATACACCAATGGGCAAGCGAATTCTTCATCTCGTTCGTCATGGTCAAACCGATCACACCGCCATCGCCTTCGATCAGCTCGGCAACGGCCTGACCGATCTGGGACGTGAGCAGGCGGAGCTGACGGCCCAGCGCCTCAAGCAGCTTCCAATCAGTATCATTCACCATAGCCCGCTGCGGCGGGCGGCGGAGACAGCCGCGATCATTGCCGATCAGTTTCCAGAGGTCCCGCTCCGTCCGGCGCGTCTGCTGCAAGAGTGCATTCCGTACCTGCCTGCGGCCTTCGTCGAGTGGTACACGCAGGCCGCGCGCAACGAGAGCCTTACCCGGCGGCAAGCGATCCCGTCCGAGATGAAGCGATGGTTGAATCTATGGCCCGCCGGTACGGAGTGGGAGCTGATCGAGCAGGGGATGTCGCAGGCTCGGCGCGCCTTCGAGAAATATTTTATTCCGACGCCGCGCGCCGAGCGCCACGAGGTGCTGGTCTGCCACGGCAATATCTTGCGGTATTTTGTTTGTCGCGCGCTTGAAGTTTCCGAGGCAGCCTGGATTCATACCGATGTGCATAACTGCGGCATCAGCGAGATCACGATCGACTCGAGCGGTCGTGTTATGCTTGTCTCGCACAACGATACCGGACATCTGCCGTATCCGATGCGGACCTATGTGTAGCGCAAGCGAGCTGCCCGCTTGAGACGGGGCACCCTGGCTCGCTGCCTCCAGTCGAGATTATCGAGAGCGATAGAAGGTATGCTCACATTCGACCACGTGCAAGGCCGTTTCAATTATCGAACGGTCGGCGTCATCTACCACGACCACCATGTTCTCTTGCATCGCGCGGATTACGAGAGCTTCTGGTCGCTGCCCGGCGGACGAGTCGAGTTTGCGGAGTCGGCGCAGGCGGCGCTGGTGCGTGAGCTGCGTGAGGAGCTTGGCGTCGCGGCTTCCATCGAGCGGCTGCTGTGGGTGGTGGAGAATTTCTACGAGTACAGCCAGCAGCGGCACCACGAGATCGCCTTCTACTTTCTCGTCTCGCTGCCGCCCAATGCCGCGATCTGTCGACAGGACACACCCTTTATCGGCGATGAGCCAGGAGTTGTGCTCATCTTCCAATGGTTTCCCGTCGATCAGCTTGAAACAGTTGATCTGTATCCCTCCTTTCTGAGACAGGCGTTACAAAGATTGCCGTCAGGAATCGAACATATCGTCCACCACGATCAGTGATCGGGGCTGGGAGCATAAGCAAACACGGGAACAAGCGAACAAGGAGCCTTTTTGCTCCGTCGTTCCTGTGTTCTTGGAGGGTCATGTTATACTGATATGTGCTAGTAGATGAATGCAGCATAACGCTGATAGGTAGCCTTGTGGATCAGTTCGTCACACCAATCGAACTTAATCGCGACACCTTTATGCGTCGTCTGATCGCCAGCCTGGGGCATCTCAACGAAGGCATTTTAGGCACCGAGGTTGCCGGTGCGTACATCATGAACGTTGGCCTTTCAATGGGCGCGGCGATCGAGGCCGAATATAAAGCATTTTGGGGCATCGACCGCCCGTTTACGCTGGATGAGTACGCTCACGTCATCATCGATCTCAAGCAAAAGATCCACGGCAATTTCTCGCTCGTCTCGGCAGATCCTACCAAAGTCGTGGTACGCACCACCTCATGTCCATTCGATGAGGTTGTGCGACAGTCACCATCGCTGTGCTTCATGACCAGCTCGGTCTTTGGCGGTATCGCGGCGCGTAATTTCGGATACGCCAAGGTCGTCCTGCATAAGCGGATCGCGCTGGGCGATCCCGGCTGCTATGTCGCCGTGCATCTCCAGAATACGCCCGAAGCGCAGGCAGTGATTGGGAGGGAGTACACGCCCGCCACCGATCAGGCCAGCCCAGATATTGCCGAGCAGCTACGGCTGATGGATAGCGTCCGGCGCTTACGCCGCCAGCTCGACGAAACGAGCTCGCGCTGGGATGAATTGGTGCATGGCGCAGCCGAAGCGATCTGTGTCTTCGATCTGGATCAGCGTGTCAGCTTCGCCAATGCGCGCTGGCGCGACATGCTTGGCGTCGAAGGCGCGGAGCTCGTCGGGGCGACACTTGAGCAGCTTGTGCATGCCGATAAGCGCGAGGAGGTGCATGGCTACGTGCATGCGGCGCTGCACGGCCAGCGCGTTGTCGGGCAAGCTCAGCGGCTGCTGCATCGCAATGGCACATGGCGCGAGATCGTGATCAGCCTTGGTCCGATCCGCGATGAGACAGGCCGGATTATTGGCGCGCTCGGCCTCTTTTATGATGTCACCGAGGAGCGCGAGGCGCAGCGGCTCAAAGATGCGTTCCTGGCAACGGCGTCCCATGAGCTTCGCACGCCCGTGACGACGATTCGCGGCCTGACCGAGTTTCTTTTGCGCAGGGTGAAGCGTCAGGGAGCGATCGACCCGGCGGATCTGATCAGGCATCTTGAAACTATCCAGCAAGAAACCGACAGGCTCGCAGCGCTGGGCACGGAGTTGCTAGATGTTGCGCTGCTCCAGCAGGGCGTTCTATCGATGCAGATCGAGCGGTCGGATCTGGTTGAGATCGTTGCAGCGTGCGTAGCGCAGCAGCGAGGCCAGGCCGGGCCGGATCAGCCGGAGCGCTTTATTCTGCTCCAGCCCGACAGCGAGGTGCCGGTCAATGTCGCGCGTCCACGCATCGAGCGGGTGCTCTCGGATCTCTTGGAGAACGCCGTGAAGTACTCGCCCGCGAACCATCCAATCACCATCACAACGACGGCTGAAGAGGACCATGTACACGTGCAGATCGCCGACCAGGGAATCGGCATCCCGCAGCAGGATGTGCCGAAGTTGTTTACGCCGTTTTTCCGCGCATCCAACGCGCCGGAGCTGAACTATAGCGGCCTGGGGCTTGGCCTCTACTTCAGCAAAGCGGTTGTCGAGGCGCATGGCGGGCAGGTGATGATCCAGAGCGTCGAAGGCCAGGGCACAACCTGTACGCTGTCGCTGCCGCTTGCTATGGAATTGCAGGCAGCCCCCGATGCGCCTCAACAGCACGATGTCGCATCCACCGAGTAGCCGCAAGCTCGCTCGCCGGTTGACACACAGACGAGCCTGAAACGCCGCCGATTCCCTACCGGACTCGGCGGCGCTTTCGCCAATAGACTCCTCGATACTGCACTAGCGATATGGGCGCAGACCACCGGCAAAGCGGGGTTTCCAATAAGAGCCGTAGATATTGACGTGCTGCACGCCCGTGCGCGGCGAATTCGCGGATACCATCATACCGTCGCCGACGTAGAGCGCGACATGTGTGATACCACGCGCCCTGGTCGTTCGCTCGAAGAAGACGAGATCGCCAGGAGCCAGCTCGGCGATGCTTTCAATCGGCTGTCCAAAGCGGGCGCTGAACTGAGCGCGCGCGCGATGCGGCAGATCGACGCCAAGCTGAGCGTAGACATACATCGTCAGGCCGGAGCAATCAAAGCCACGAGGACTCGCGCCGCCGTAGCGATACCTGGCCCCGACATGTTGCAGCGCCATCTCGGCTGCGTCATATGAAGGTGTAGCAACCCGTGGTGCCTGCTCGCCGGTTGAATCGGGCGAGCCCAGCGCCATCGTGCCCTGGTAAGACAGCTCATCTGCGGCGCTGGCGGTGCGGAATACGTCTTGCGGCGCTGGCACGGCCACAAGCGACGATCCGCGTTCGCTCGGCAGCCCG